>CAMWGZ010000162.1 GCA_947173915.1 uncultured Alistipes sp. | reverse complement strand
CTCGCAGAATGCCCCGTTCGTACCGATGTACAACGCCTGGAGGGTCGATTCCCGCGACATGCTGCCTTACGAGGACGACAAGGCGCGCCGGGACGTGGAGATCATCGACGCGAAGGTGCTTTCGAACCGCAAGCCGCCTTACTCCATCGCCGGCGGTCTCTACGACGCACTGAAGGCCACCGACGGCGAGATGTTCGCCGTGACCAACGCCCAGGCGCGCAAGGCGGCCCGCCTGTTCCGGGAGACGGAGGGAATCGATGTCTATTCCGCGGCCGGCGTAGCCACCGCATCGCTCGTCAAGGCTGTCGAGGAGGGACGCGTCGCCAAAGATGCGGTCATCATGCTGAACATTACGGGCGGCGGAGAGCAGCGTTTCAAGGAGGGCAAGGAGTTATGGCACCTCAAACCCACCCATGTCTTCCCGCTCAACCCTTCGGTCGGGGAGGTCGTGGAAAAGGTAGAGACCATGTTCGCTTAAAACGATACGACTCGTATCGGTCACGGGGCACCCGCACGAATTCGTGCGGGTGCCTCTTCGTTTTGGCCGGGTATTTGCAACGAACTCTGTCGAACAGTCATTAAATTTTGTGTATTATGTTTTTCTTGTGGTATTTGTTGATAGGTCTGGTAGCCGGATGGCTGGCCAACCTGATTGTAAAAGGACAAGGCTCCGGCCTGTTCATCAATCTGATCGTCGGTATCGTCGGCGGTATTCTGGGCGGATGGATCTTCTCGCTCTTCGGATGGTTCGCCGTCGGCACTGTCGGCAGCCTGATTACCTCGGTGGTCGGTGCCGTGCTGCTGCTGTGGATCGTCTCGCTGGTGCGACGCGACAAAAAGACGAAAAGAATCGAATAACGGATCGTTGAACTAAAAAAAGAAAAAAACCATGAACAACAAGAGATTACAAAACGACACGGAGCGCCTGAAGGCCGATCTGTCCGACACCGTACAGGACGTGAAGGAGCATGTAAGCGAAAAAACGCAGCAGCTCAAGGAGAACGCCCGCCAGCAGGCTTCCCACCTCAAGGAGCGCACCAAGGAGACGACCGGCAAGGTGCTCGACAAGACCAAGGAGCTGGTCGATAAAGCCTCCGAGAAGGTCAAGGAGTGGTAACATAAGCGATTGAAGCTGCCCGACGGCAGCGGTGCAGGGAGAAACGCCAGTCGTTTCTCCCTGATTTTTCATCTCCCTGACGAGGCGGTTCGCTCCCGTCCGCGGGCAATGCCCTGCGGTCCGCCCCGACACGGTGCGATTTGGCGGAATCGCAAAAAAACCTACCTTTGCACCCCGACGGACCCGACGTTCGCTGCAGAGGACGGGGAAAAGGTCCCGATTATTATTAACTCTATTTTAAACGACAACAGGATGAAAAAGATCCAAGAGAAGCCCGTTCCGTGCTTCAATCGCTGGAGTCGCAGGAGCTATGCGGTTTTCGCGAGCCTGCACCGCCAGTTCAACTACGGAGTGCTCTCGGTGTCCATGTCCATCATTCTCTTGTCCGTGACGACGACATCTGCCCAAGCGCAGCCCGTCGATTCGCTCGAGTATGCCAGCAGGGAACTGCAACTCGAACAGGTCGAAGTGACGGGGGTAAAAGCTACGCCCACGCGCAGCGCCATGTCATCGACTTCCGTTTTCGATCGAAAAGCAGGTGCTGCGGCGCCGGTCCAGACCCTCGAGTCTGCACTGCGCCTGAGCCCGGCGATCGACCTTCGGGAGCGGAGCGGCAGGGGAACTCAGGCGGACATCATGCTCCGGGGAGGTTCTTTCGACCAGACGATGGTCATGCTCAACGGTATTAACTTTACGGATGCCCGAACGGGTCATCAGTCGCACTCGCTGCCGGTCGATATCGACTGCATCGCGGGAATCGATCTGATCGACGGCGTGTCGGGCGTCGGTGCTTATGCGGGTGCCCTCAATATCCGCACCATGCCTCTCAAGCCGCGCTACCTGCGGATCGAGGCGGCGGGCGGCGGCGACGGCTACGCCTACGGCAACCTGTCGGGCGCAGTGACGAAAGGGCGGTTCTCGCTCTTCGCGGCCGGCTCCTACCGCCGCAGCGACGGCTATGTCCACAACACCGACTTCGAAAACTACAACGCTTTCGTGCGCATGAACTACGACGGCGCGAAGTCGGGCTTCTTCGATTTCCAGGCCGGCTACCAGAACCGGGCTTTCGGCTCGAACGGATTCTACGCCGCCTACAACCCCGATCAGTGGGAGCACACCTCCACCGCGCTGGCCTCGCTGCGCTGGCTCAAGTCGTTCGGACGCTTCGCGCTGAACTCGTCGGTCAGCTACCGGAAGAATTTCGACCGCTACGACTGGACGCGCGGCACGGCGATGAACTACCACAACACGGATCATGCCGGTGCCGAACTCTGGGGCGACTACGAATGGAAGGGCGGCAAAACGTCGCTGGGCGGAGATTATGCCTACCACCACATCTTCAGCACCAACCTCGGCGAGGAGCTGGCCGTGCCGCACGGCAAATACACCAAGGCCAAAGAGCGGCACGTAGGCAACCTCTGGCTGCGGCACGTGAAGCGCTGGAAGAGGTTCGACACGTCGGCCTCAGCGGGTGTCAGCTTTACCCCCTACAGCACCTCGGGGCTGTGGAGCGTGGCGGGCGGATACCGTCCGGTGCGGGGGCTGCACCTCGAAATCGGCGCGGCGCAGTCGATGCGTCTGCCGACCTTTACCGACCTCTACTACACCTCGCCGGCCCAGGTCAATAACCTCGACCTCAAGCCGGAACATGCCGTAACCTACCGTTTCAGCGCCGATTACGAGCACAAGGGGTGGAACGCCGCCCTGTTTACCTATTATCGTCAGGGACGCGACATCATCGACTGGGTGTGGCGGCAGGATATGGGCAAATGGCACTCCGAGCAGGAGAGCAAGCTCGACACCTACGGACTCGAACTCTCGGGCGGCTACACGACCGAAGGGTTCCTGCGCCGCGTGTCGGTCGCCTACGGCTATGTCACGACGAGCAAACTCGGGCATGTCGTCACGTCGAGCGTGCTGGACTACATGAAGCACAAGGCTTCGGCATCGGTGGAGTTCCGCTTCCTGCGCAACTGCTCGCTTACGCTGACGGGGGCCGTGTACGACCGCTTCGGCAACTACACCCACTATCTGCGCAATGCCGACGGCTCCTTCGCCGTCGATGACCAGGGCAACAAACTGACCGAGCTGCGCCGGTTCAAGCCCTACTTCCTGCTCGACGGCCGCGTGGCCTGGGAGCGGAAGGGGTGGAAGATCTATGTCGATGCGATGAACATGACCGACACCCGTTATTTCGATTTCGGCGGACTCGCGATGCCCGGAGCCTGGTTCTCCGGCGGCCTCGTGCTGACCATCGGATAGAAT
>CAMWGZ010000161.1 GCA_947173915.1 uncultured Alistipes sp. | reverse complement strand
TCGATCTGGAAGCGGTCGTAGGAGCTCTCTTTCTCGGTCGAGCGCAGCTTGTAGAGGCGTAGGAAGATGAGCGGGATCTCAGTTATAATGTGCATGTAGCTCGAGATGGGAAGCGCGACGAAGAAGACCCCGAGCACGATCGAGTAGAACCACCACAGGGCCTTGAAGAGGGTCGGCAGCACCAGCGGATCGGCATGGGCGGCGATCCATGCGCCGAGGCTGCCCGTGAGGAATCCCCCGCCGCCGAAGAGTGCGCAGGTCACGCTCTCGGCCGCGAGGCGCGCCGGGAAGACGAACCAGAGGGCCGACAGCGCCACCCGGTCGCCCAGCACGTGGCGCGTGGTACGGCGCATGCCCATCGCCCGCGAGAAGAGGCGCTTGCCCCAGGCGAGCGCCACGCCCGAGAGCACGAAGAGCAGCAGCAGATCCATCAGGAAGTCGAACACCGGCTTGTGCGGCAGTCCGACGGAGAAATACTTAAAGAAGACATGCCCCTGGAGGGGAACCCAGCGGAAGCCGAGGTAGGCCACCGTCTCGATCCACCCCACCGCAATGAGCAGGAACCAGCCGAAGGCGAGACTCATGTGCATGTAGCCCAGCAGCGGATTGACCTTGAAGATCCGCACGTGCAGCAGCGACTCGCGGACGACTTCCCAGAGGGCGGCAGGAGTCTGCCGGGAGGGAATCCCCCGGACCAGCAGCCGGCGATCGGAGGCCGGAAGCCGCACGATCCATGTAACGTACTTGACCAGAAGCGTGACCAGCATCGTCAAAGCCCCCACGACGAAGGGCAGGCAGAAAGGTGCGTAGAAATTCATCTCAGAAATCTCCCAGTTTACGTTTGATCAGCATGATCGCGCCCCGCGTGTTGATGCCGCGCGGGCACACGAGACGGCACTTGCCGCAGAGCATGCACTTGTTCAGCTGCTCATAGACCCCCTGATATTCGCCCCGGCGCACCAGCGTGTGGAGCCGCCGGAAATTGAAGTCGGTCAGATTGCCCGCCGTGCAGGTCGCCGTGCAGCAGCCGCAGCCGATGCAGGTCTGCAACTCGGGCATCTCGCGCAGGATCTCGTCGCTCTTGTGCAGGTTGTTGTTGTCTATTTCGATCGCACGCGGCTTGCTGATCGCATATCCCCAGTTGATCGCAGCCATCATCGTCCGTTTTTGAGGTAGGCCTCGATCGCGTCGGCCGCGACATTGGCCTCGTTGAGCGTCTCGCCCACATTCTTGGGTGCCGTGACCGTTCCCGCATAGAAGATCCCCTCCACCCCGCTGCGGGCGCTGTTCAGGAAGAGATCCTCCGGCTCCAGGAAGCCGCTGGCGGCGCGGCGCACGCCCGCCGAGGCGGCGAACGCGGCGTTCGACCCGCCGGCCCGCATGCCGACCAGCAGCACCAGCATATCGACGCTCATGCGGAGCGGACGACCCGTGAGGGTGTCCTCCGCCTTGATCTGAAGCCGCCCGTCGATGGTCGGACTCGCCTCCGAAATGCGGCCCCGCACGAAATGAATGTTGTCGCGCTGCTGCGCCTGGCGGTACATCTCCTCGTAGCCCGGGCCGAACATGCGGATATCCATATAAAAGTTGAACAGATCGGCTTCCGGGAAGAGCTGCCGCAGCTCCATCGCCTGCTTCACGCCCGTGATGCAGCAGACGCGCGAACAGTGCGACTGGCACACCTTCTCGTCGCGCGAGCCGACGCAGTGCAGCAGCGCGATCCGGCGCGGGCGGCGGCCGTCGGCCATCGTCACGCGCCCCTCATTGAACATGCGTTCGATATCGGCCGAAGTGAACACGTTGTCGTAAATGCCGTAACCGTACTCCTCCTTGATCCGGGCATCGAACAGATCGAAGCCCGAACAGAGCGCGATCGCCCGACACTCGATCGTCTCCCCGCCGGCCAGCACGACCCGACCGGGTGCGAGGGAGACCACCTCCGCCGAAGCCAGCACCTCGATCCGCGCGGCCTCGACCCGGCGGCGCAGTTCGGCCAGCAGCTCCTCGGCCGGCGTGAAGGAGGGGAAAAGCCGGTGCCATCCCTTCAGCTTGCCGCCCAACTCGGACTCCTTCTCGACGATCGTGGCGCGGATGCCGCGCTCGGCGAGCCGCAGCGCGGTCTGCATGCCGGCCGCACCGCCTCCTATGACGACTACCTCTCTTTTCATTGCAGTTTGATGTTATAAATCATGTTTTGCGCCCCGCAGTTCACGGCCGTCGGCGCCGGTTTTCCGATATATTTCCCGCAGCGCCCCAGGTATTTGGCCGCAGGGTCGTATTCGATCCCCATCTTGTCGAGCAGCTGCTCGACATCGACCTGGTGCATCTGCATGCCCAGCTCCCAGGGGTCGTAGCCGAGCACCAGACCGGCCATCTCCTCGTAGGTCAGCACAGGAATGCCGCAGCCGTTGCGGCCGTAGGTCACACCCTCCATCTCGGCGATCGTATATTGCCACTTGTCGAGGAACATGGCGCACCCGGGACAGTTGGCCACGATGAAGTCGGGACGGTAGGGAGCCATGCTCTCCAGTTTCTTGTGCGAGTTGGCCACCGAGTAGCCGCGGTTGGCCTGCACCAGGTAGTTGCGGAACCCGAAGCCGCAGCAGTGGCGGCGCTCCGGGTAATCGACGCACTGGCCGCCCCACGCTTCGACCATGCCGGCCAGCACATAGGGAAACTCCGAACCGCCGATCCCGGCCTTCGGGAAGATCTTGGCGTAGTGGCAGCCGATGTGCTCCACCACCCGCAGCGGCTCGCCCGTCTCGGCATCGACCAGACGGCGGCGGGCCTTGCGGGCGATCTCCTCGCGCAGGTGGAAGATCACGTCCGAGGTGTGGGCCAGGCTCTTCGGCTTGCGGAACTCGCGGCCGGTAGCCTTATAGAGGTACTCGCGCGTGCGCTCCTCCTGCTCGGGAAACTCCTCCCAGGTGGCGAGGATCTCGGTATAGATGCCGAACGAGGTGATGCACGACGAGATGAAGTTCTCGTAGCCCGCCTCGGTCATCAGCGCGAACTGCCGGGCCACGACCGTCATGATCGTCTCCAGCGGCACGATGTCCGAATGGTAGCCGATGCCGGTGCAGGAGGTGTGCAGCGGATCGTCCAGCACGTCCCGCCCCAGATCCTTCTTCAGTATGTCGAGAAAAGCCCGCTCGCTGCCCGGAAAGAAGTTCTGCCGGATGCAGCTGCGCGCATAGTAATATTTGTCGTCGGCGATCTCTTTCTGGTAATCGCTCCAGCTTCGTTTCATGGTCGGTCAATAGTGTTGGTTGGAATTTTTCGTGAAGGCATCCATCATGTACTGCTCGTCCGCACCGTCGTAGCCCATCTCCCGGGCCTTGCGGTCGGAGTGCTCCTCGATGGTCTCGAAGAACTAGCAGCCGCCCGTCACTTAGAACATACGTCGCCGCTC
>CAMWGZ010000160.1 GCA_947173915.1 uncultured Alistipes sp. | reverse complement strand
TCGACCTGCTCGTAGCCCTCGACGATATCGCCCACGCGGATGTCGTTGAACGACTCGATGTTCAGACCGCAGTCCTGACCCGAGAGCACCTCCTTCACGTCGTCCTTGAAGCGCTTGAGCGATCCGAGCTTGCCCGTGTAGATCACGATGCCGTCGCGGATGATGCGGATCGGCGTGTGGCGGCCCAGCTTGCCCTCGCGGACCATACAGCCGGCGACCGTGCCCACCTTCGAGATCTTGAAGATCTCCATGACCTCCGCCGAGCAGACGATCTCCTCCTTCATGACCGGTTCGAGCATGCCCTCGATGGCATCCTTGATGTCGTTGATCGCGTCGTAGATGATCGAGTAGAGGCGGATTTCGATCTCCTCCTTCTCGGCCAGCTTGCGCGCCGAAGCCGATGGACGCACCTGGAAGCCGACGATGATGGCGTTCGAGGCAGCAGCCAGCAGCACGTCCGATTCGGAG
The DNA here is from genome assembly GCA_947173915.1 of uncultured Alistipes sp. Classification (GTDB taxonomy): domain Bacteria; phylum Bacteroidota; class Bacteroidia; order Bacteroidales; family Rikenellaceae; genus Alistipes. The sequence continues at coordinate 2,954 of CAMWGZ010000160.1, read as the reverse complement.
ATCTGACCGACGGCCGCGTGGATGACATTGACCTGCACGGTCTCCTTCGAGAGCTTGATCAGCGAGCCGGACATGGCCTCCACCGAACCGTCCACGTCGCCCTTGACGATGATGTTCAGCTCCTTGAACGAGCCGATGGCGATGCGGCGGCCGATCTCGTCGAGCGTCACGTGCTTCTGGGTCATGATGCCCTGGATGCGTTGCAGCTGCTCGCGCTTGTTGGCGATTTCGCGGGCCGAGCGGTCGTCCTCCATGACGTTGAAGGTGTCGCCCGCCTGAGGCGCTCCGTTCAGACCGAGCACCTGCACCGGGGTGGAGGGACCCGCCTCGGTAACCTTCTGTCCGTTCTCGTTGAACATGGCTTTCACACGGCCGGTGTGGATGCCCGAGAGCATCACGTCGCCGATGCGCAGCGTGCCGTTCTGCACGAGCACCGTGGCCACGTAACCGCGTCCCTTGTCGAGCGTCGATTCGATCACGGCACCCGAGGCCCGGCGGTTGGGGTTGGCTTTCAGGTCGAGCATCTCGGCTTCGAGCAACACCTTCTCGAGCAGTTTGTCGAGGTTGAGGCCCTTCTTGGCCGAGACCTCCTGATCCTGGTACTTGCCACCCCACGACTCGACCAGGTAGTTCATCTGGGAGAGCTGCTCCTTGATGTGGTCGGGGTTGGCGCTGGGCTTGTCGATCTTGTTGATGGCGAAGACCATCGGAACGCCGGCGGCCTGGGCGTGGTTGATCGCCTCGACCGTCTGGGGCATCACGCTGTCGTCGGCCGCGACGATGATGATCGCCACGTCCGTGACCTTGGCACCGCGGGCGCGCATGGCCGTGAAGGCTTCGTGACCCGGGGTGTCGAGGAACGTGATCTTCTGGCCGTTCAGCTCCACGCTGTAGGCACCGATGTGCTGCGTGATACCGCCCGCCTCGCCTTCGATGACGTTGGTCTTGCGGATGTTGTCCAGCAGCGAGGTCTTACCGTGATCGACGTGTCCCATGACGGTGACGATCGGCGGACGGGGCAGCAGATCCTCGGCGGTGTCGATCTCGTCGTCGTTGATCGCCTCCTGGATGTCGGCCGAGACGAACTCGGTCTTGAATCCGAACTCTTCGGCCACCACCACCAATGCCTCGGCATCGAGGCGCTGGTTGATCGAAACCATCAGGCCCAGGTTCATGCAGGCCGTGATGACCTCGGTAACGGAGACGTTCATCATCGTGGCCAGCTCGTTTACCGTGACGAACTCCGTGACCTTGAGGATCGAACGTTCCTGCTCCTCGCGCTGGAACTCCTCGTTCATGCGCTCGGCGACGGCATCGCGCTTCTCTTTGCGGTATTTCGCGCCCTTGCTCTTGGCGTTCTTCGACGTGAGGCGTGCCAGCGTATCCTTTACCTGCTTCGAAACCTCCTCGTCGCTGATCTCGGTGCGCACCGCCGGTTTGGCTGTTTTCGCCTTCTCTTTCTTGTTGCGGCGGCCTTCGCCCGGCTTGGGCTGGTTCTGCGCGTTGTTCTTGCCCGGCTGCGCGGCGGCCTTGCCGCCGTTGGCTCCCGCCTTGGGGGCTGCGCCCGGAGTGCGGGAGACATCGACCTTCTCCTTGCTCAGGCGCTTGCGCTTGTGGCGGCCGCCGGGCACGAAGCCCGACACGTCCATCGTGCCCAGCACCTGCGGCCCCGTGAGCTGCTGTACGGCAGGGCGGAATACGTTGTCGCTCTTGGGCTGCTCCTCCTTCTGCTCCGGTTGGGGCTGGGGCTTCTCAGGTGCGGGTGCGGGCGCAGGTGCTGCGGCCGGTGCCGGAGCGGCCGCTTTCGCAGGCTCTTCGGCTGCGGGGCGCACCTCCGCGGGTTTCTCCTCCGCAGGCTGCGGCTTGCGGACGGGTTCCGGTGCGGGTGCGGGCTGCGGTTTGGCCTTCGGCTTGGGCGAGAGGTCGATCTTGCCCAGGATCTTGGGCTGGGGCAGCTCGTCCTTGATGCTGATGACGTTGCTCTTGACGATCACCTCCGGCTCCTCCTGCTGCGTCTTCCGGCTCTCGGCGATGGTTACCGTGGCCTGTTTCTGGCCGATCCTCTCGCGGATGCTCTCCCGCTCCTTGCCGCTCGTGCGGTTCGCGCCGAACTCCTTCTCCAGAAGGGCGTACACCTCGGGCTCGACCAGCGTATTGGGCGAACCGTCGCTCTTGACGCCTTTTTTCTGGAGGAAGTCCGTGATGGTATTCAATCCCACCTTGAACTCCTTGGCGACCTGGATAAGTCTTAATTTTCTTTCGTTACTCATATTTCGGTTTTTATTTGTTACAAAGTGGGGCGGATTACTCCTCCTCGAATTCCGCTTTCAGGATGCGGACGATCTTTTCGGCCTGCTCCAGCTCCAGGTCGGCGCGTGCGGCGATCTCCTCCACCGGAAGCTCCAGCACGCTCTTGGCCGTGTCGCAGCCGCAAGCCTTCAGCGCGTCGATGACCCAGCCGTCGATCTCGTCGGCGAATTCGGTCAGCGCCACGTCCTCCTCTTCGATTTCGCGGTAAACGTCGATGTCGTAGCCCGTGAGCATCTTCGACAGACGGATGTTCAGACCGCCCTTGCCGATGGCCAGCGACACCTGGTCGGGCTTGAGATAGACCGAGGCGGTCATCTTCTCCTCGTCGATGACGATGTTCGATATCTTGGCCGGGTTGAGCGAGCGCTGGATCATCAGCTGCGGGTTGGTCGTGTAGTTTACCACGTCGATGTTCTCGTTGCGCAGCTCCTTGACGATCGAGTAGATGCGCGAACCCTTCATGCCGACGCATGCGCCCACCGGGTCGATGCGCTCGTCGTAGGACTCGACGGCCACCTTGGCGCGCTCGCCGGGGATGCGGACGATCTTCTTGATGGTGATCAGTCCGTCGAAGATCTCGGGAACCTCCTGCTCGAAGAGCCGTTCGAGGAACTGGCTGGCCGTACGCGAAAGGATGATGCGCG
>CAMWGZ010000159.1 GCA_947173915.1 uncultured Alistipes sp. | reverse complement strand
CCATGTGCGAATCCGCGCGGAACGAACAGCTGCCGGTGGTTCTCTCCGCTGAGTTCGACCGCCACGTGCCGGCCGAAAGTGGGGGAGCCGCGCCGGATATCGACCGCCACATCCAATACACGGCCGCTGATTACCCGCACCAGCTTCGACTGGGCGAATTTTCCTTTTTGGAAGTGGAGGCCGCGAAGAACGCCTCTTCGGGATTTGGATTCGTTGTTCTGCACGAACCGTACGGGACGGACCTGTTCGTCGAAAGCACGCTGGGAGTAGCTTTCGAAAAAATAGCCCCGCTCGTCGCCGAAGAGCTGCGGCTCGATGATGACGACACCTTCCAATTCGGTGGGGATCACTTTCATGGTCTTTCGTTGCGTTTTATTTCGTCGATTACCTTCAGAAGGTATTGTCCGTATTGGTTTTTGGCCATCGGGGCCGCCACTTCCCGGAGTTTTTCCTCGGAAATCCACCCTTTGCGGTAGGCGATGCCCTCCAGACAGGCGATCTTGAGTCCCTGTCGTTTTTCGATTACCTCCACGAAAATCGAGGCTTCGGCCAGCGAGTCGTGCGTTCCCGTATCGAGCCATGCGAAGCCCCGGCCGAGGGTCTGCACTTTCAGCGCACCCTCCCTGAGGAAATGCTGATTGACGGAGGTAATTTCCAGTTCGCCCCGGGCCGACGGTTTGATTTGTTTGGCGACCTCCACGACCTTGTTGGGGTAGAAATAAAGTCCCACTACCGCATAGTTCGACTTCGGAGCAGCCGGTTTTTCTTCGATCGAAAGGCAGTTTCCCTCCCGGTCGAATTCTGCGACTCCGTAACGTTCGGGATCGTCCACCCAATAACCGAATACGGTAGCCTTGCTCTCGTTGTCGGCGGTGCGGACCGCCTCCCGGATCAAAGAGGAAAAGCCGGCTCCGTGAAAGATGTTGTCGCCCAATACCAGACAGACCGAATCGCCGCCGATGAATCGCTCGCCGATCAGGAACGCCTGAGCCAGTCCGTCGGGCGAAGGCTGTTCTGCATATTCGAACCGTACGCCATAGTCCGACCCGTCGCCGCGCAGGCGGCGGAAAGCGGGCAGATCCGATGGGGTGGAGATGATGAGTATTTCCCGGATGCCCGCCAGCATCAGGACGGAGATAGGGTAATAGACGATCGGTTTGTCGTAGATGGGGAGCAGTTGTTTGCTGATCCCTTTCGTAATCGGATACAGGCGTGTTCCGGAGCCTCCGGCCAATACGATTCCTTTCATTTTCGCGTTTCGATTCTTGAATTTTATCGGTTCCGGTCGCATGCGAACTTTCCGCTGTTTCCGGATTCTGCGAACAAATATACGGAAATTTTGGTTGCCGCGCTATTTCTGCGGCTTTTCCGGGATGAGTTCGCCCTTGAGTGCCGGGAGGGAGATTCCGAAGCGGACGGCCAGGATGCGGATCAGAATGACGGAGACGGCCGTTACGGTCTGCGTGGCCGATGCCGGAAGGTCGCAGGCGAGCGACACGTAGTAGATCACTCCGCCGCAGACGCAGGCGATCGCGTAGATATCCTTGCGGAAGATCAGCGGGACCTCGTTGATGAGCACGTCGCGCAGCATGCCGCCGAACGCGCCGGTCAGCGTACCCATGATGATGCCGACCCACATCGGATAGCCGGCCGCCACGCTCTTCTCGATGCCCACGACGGTAAAGAGTCCCAGTCCGATGGCATCGAATATGAAAAAGGTGTTCTTGAGCCGGATCACGTAGTTGCGCAGGCAGACGACGAAGAGCAGGGCGAAGCCCGAGACGATCAGGTAGGAGATGTTCCGCATCCAGAAGGGCGGGACATCCAGCAGCAGGTCGCGCAGGGTACCGCCGCCGACGGCCGTCACGAATCCGACGACGTAGGCTCCGAACCAGTCGAAGCGTTTGGCCGATGCGAGGCGGATGCCGCTGATGGCGAATGCGAAGGTGCCGATATAGTCGATGAAGGTAATGAAGTCCATAGGGTTTTCGTTTTTTGCGGGCGCAAAGGTAATAATTATCTCGCCTGTTGCGGCAGCTCCGGGCAAGTTTTTCCGAAGATCGGAATTTTGTCGTATATTTGTCGGAACGCAAAAGAGGCGATACGAATATTTTTAATCTTATACTTAACCGCTTATGAAATTTTTTATCGATACGGCCAATCTCGATCAGATTCGCGAGGCCAATGAGTTGGGCGTGCTCGACGGCGTGACGACCAATCCTTCGCTCATGGCCAAGGAGAACATCCGGGGCGAGGAGGCTTGCCGCCGCCACTATCTCGATATATGCTCGATCGTCGATGGCGACGTGAGCGCCGAGGTGATCGCCACCGATTTCGAGGGCATGGTGCGCGAGGGCGAGGCGCTCGCCGCGCTGCATCCGAACATCGTCGTGAAGCTCCCCTGTACGGCCGAGGGCATCCGTGCCGTGAAGTATTTCTCCGGCAAGAACATCCGCACCAACTGCACGCTGGTCTTCTCGCAGGGGCAGGCCCTGCTGGCCGCCAAAGCGGGTGCGACCTACGTGTCGCCCTTCGTCGGCCGTCTGGACGATATTTGCGAGGATGGGGTGGGGCTGGTCGCCGCCATCGTGCGCATGTACCGTTACTACGGCTACAAGACCCAGGTGCTCGCCGCCTCGATCCGCCATACGCGCCACATCGTCCAGAGCATCGAGGCGGGTGCCGACGTAGCGACCTGCCCGCTGGCGGCGATCAAGGGGCTGCTCAAGCACCCGCTGACCGACAGCGGCCTGGCGCAGTTCCTGGCCGATCATGCCCGGGTAAACGGCTGATAGGAACACGGGGTGCGGTCCCCATTGCGCGGCAGGAGCGGAAGCGCTTCTGTCGTGTGCGGCCGTCCCGACACTTCGGACGGGCGGTGCGCACGCTCCGGTATTTTCAGAACCTTTTTCGAACACATGCGGACATGACGGGACACGAACTGAAAGAAAACGAGTCGCTGAAACTGATCTTCAATTACAACGATATTTTTTACAGTTTCTACTACGACGATGCGGGCGGATGCGTGCACCGCTCGCGCGAGTATGCGCTCAACTATGTCTATTCGGGCGAAATGGTGCTGGACAACGGTACGGAAGAGATCCGCGTGCGGAAGGGCGAGTGCGTCTTCATCCCGCGCGACCACCACATTACCATGTATAAGCGTCCCTGCGACGGGGAGCAGTATTGCGGCATCTTCATGATGTTCACGCGCTCTTTTCTGCGCAAGATGTACGCCCGGTTCGAAGGGTATCGGGTCGCGGCCGACCTGCCGCCGCTCGCCTCGGGTGCGCTGAAGCTGCCCGCGACGGTCGAACTCGCGAGCCTCTTCGCCTCGATGACCCCCTATTTCGATCCGGAAGTGAAGCCCCGGGACGATTTCATGGAACTGAAACTGCAGGAGGGGCTGCTTGCGCTGCTGCATATCGACGAGCGCTTTGCC
>CAMWGZ010000158.1 GCA_947173915.1 uncultured Alistipes sp. | reverse complement strand
ACCCCCCCCCCGCCTTGCTCCCCCCAGTAGCTGGCGCGCCCCGCCTTCGGTCCGACACGCTGCCCGGACAGATTCGGTGCGGCACGATCCGTGTCTCTTATCCGGTACGGTCCGTCCGCAAAACAAAACAAACGAAGTGCCATGACACACCCGCTCGCTACCGCCATAACGCTCCCGCTGGAGGATCCCATCCTCAAGTTCCTGCTGATCCTGGTCATCATCCTGGCGGCCCCGCTGCTGCTCAACAAGCTGAAGATCCCCTATCTGCTGGGACTCATCATCGCCGGTGCGGTCATCGGTCCCCACGGACTGAATCTGGTGCTGCGCGACAGCAGCATCATACTCTCCGGCACGGCAGGCCTGCTCTACATCATGTTCCTTTCGGGACTCGACATGGACACCTCCGACTTCCGCCGAAGCGGCATGCAGAGCCTCGTGTTCGGACTCTACACCTTCTGCGTGCCGCTCGGCCTGGGCATCCTGGCAGGCCACTACCTGCTCGGATTCCCCATCTACTCGTCGATCCTGCTGGCCGGACTGTTCGCCTCGCAGACCCTGATCGCCTACCCGATCACCAGCAAGCTGGGCATCTCGCGCGACAAGTCGGTAACCATCGCCGTTGGCGGCACGGTCATCACGGACACGCTGGCGCTGCTGCTGCTGACCGTCGTGGTGGGACTCGCCACAGGCAGCGTGGCCGAGGGCTTCTGGCTCCGTCTGGGCCTCTCCGTGACGCTCTGCATCGCCGCCATCCTGGTGCTGTTCCCCCTGATCGGCCACTGGTTCTTCAAACGGTGCAGCGACAACGTATCGCAATACGTCTTCGTTCTGGTCATGGTCTTCTCGGGTGCCTACCTGGCCCACCTGGCGGGACTCGAACCGATCATCGGTGCGTTCCTCGCGGGACTGGCCCTCAACCGCCTCATACCACGCACCTCGCCCCTGATGAACCGCATCGAGTTCGTCGGCAACGCCATCTTCATCCCCTTCTTCCTGATCGGCGTGGGGATGCTGATCGACTACCGGGCCTTCTTCCGCGACTGGGAGAGCATCAAGGTCGCCGCAGTGATGATCGTGCTCATCACCGCCGCGAAATACCTGGCGGCCCTGCTGACGCAGAAAACTTTCCGTCTTTCGCGCGACCAGCGCACGCTGCTCTTCGGACTCAGCAGCGCCCACGTCGCCGCCACGCTCGCCGCCGTGATGGTCGGCTACGGCATCGTGATCGGACACGCCGACGACGGGACACCGATCCGGCTGCTGAACGAAAGCGTGCTCAACGGCACCATCCAGATGATCCTGGCCACCTGCACCGGCTCGACCTTCGCAACGCAGCGGGGCGCCCACAACATCGCGCTCAAGGGGGTGCACGCGGAGGAGGAGTCCCGCAGGGAGGAGGAGCATATCCTCATCCCGCTCTCGAACGAAGAGAACGCTCCGGAGCTGATCGCGCTGAGCAACGTACTCCGGAATCCGAAAAACCGCAACGGACTCTACGCCCTCCACGCCATCGACAACCGCACGGAGGACCCCGGGCTGGAGAAGAAGGCCCGCAAGATCCTCGAAACGGCCGCCACGGCAGCCGCAGCGTCGGACCTCTACCTGCACGAGCTGCTGCGCTACGACGTGAACATCGCCAACGCCATCGCCGGCGTGGCCCGCGAACAGAATATCACCGACATCGTTATGGGGCTGCACCGCGACAAGTCCCCGGCCGTATTCCTCGGCAAGATCGCGGGCGACCTGCTGCTGCGCAACGACGTGACCACTTATATTTATAAACCGACGCAGCCCCTGGCCACGCTCAAGCGGCACGTGGTGGTCATCCCCGCCGAGGCGGAGAAGGAGGCCGGGTTCCTCATGTGGCTGCGCAAGATCGGCAACCTGGCCCGCAACTCGGAGGCCCGGATTACCCTCTACGCCTCGCAGCAGACCCTGCAGTACATCGAGCCGCTGCGGCGCAAGTCGAAAAGCAGCGTCGAAACCATCCTGCTCAAGGACTGGAGCAACCTCCAGACGCTGCTCGCCGGCCTGCACCGCAACGACTGCCTGTGGCTGGTCATGAGCCGCCGCGACCGCATCTCCTACCAGGCGGCCATGAACCGCATCCCCTCCTATCTGGAACGTTACCTGACCCGGAACAGTTTCGTGCTGATCTACCCCGTGCAGGCCGGCGCTCCGGAAAGCCGCTACCTGTAACCGGCCGCCGCCCCCGGACGGCCCTCCCGAGGCGGGCGATCCGACAAAATAGCCCGGCAAGTTTGGTTTTGGCCGCAACTTGCGCTATCTTTACGCCCTAAAACGTCAAAACTATGAGTCTCGTAGCCATCGTAGGGCGCCCGAACGTGGGCAAAAGCACCCTCTTCAACCGCCTGGTAGGCCAGCGCAAAGCCATCGTCGATGCGACGGCCGGCACCACGCGCGACCGTCACTACGGCAAAACGGATTGGAACGGACGCGAATTTTCGGTCATCGACACGGGCGGCTATTCGGTCAATTCGGAGGATATTTTCGAAGACGACATCCGCCGCCAGGTCATGCTCGCCATCGAAGAGGCCGACGTGATCCTCTTCCTGGTGGAGGTCAATACCGGCATTACCGACCTGGACCTGATGATGGCCGACATCCTGCGCCGCACCTCGAAAAAGGTCATCCTCGTCTGCAACAAAGTCGATAACTACGACCTGATCTACTCCTCGCACGAGTTCTACTCGCTCGGCCTGGGCGAACCCTACTGCATCAGCTCGATGAGCGGCAGCGGAACAGGCGACCTGATGGACGAGATCCTCCGCCACCTGCCCGAGGAGCAGCCCCGCGAGGAGGAGAACCTGCCCCGCATCACGATCGTCGGACGGCCCAACGTCGGCAAATCGTCAATGACCAACGCCCTGCTGGGCGAGGAGCGCAACATCGTCACGCCCATCGCCGGCACCACGCGCGACGCGATCCATTCGCGCTACAACAAGTACGGACTCGACTTCTACCTGGTCGATACGGCCGGCATGCGCAAGAAGGGCAAGGTAACCGAAGACCTCGAATTCTATTCGGTCATGCGGTCGATCCGGGCCATCGAGGAGTCGGACGTCTGCATCCTGATGCTCGATGCACAGCAGGGACTCGAATCGCAGGACCTGAACATCCACAACCTGATCGTCCGCAACCGCAAGGGATGCGTGATCGTGGTAAACAAGTGGGATCTGGTGGAGAAGGGCAACAACACGATGAAGGAGTGGAAGGAGTTTCTGGCCAAGAAACTCGCCCCGTTCAACGACATTCCGATCATCTTTACCTCGGTGCTCAACAAGCAGCGCATCCTCGAGGTGCTCCAGACGGCCATCCGCGTGTACGAGTCGCGCAAACGCCGCGTCGCCACCTCGGCGCTGAACGACTTCATGCTGCCCCTGATCGAGAACTACCCGCCCCCGGCGACCAAAGGCAAGTAC
>CAMWGZ010000157.1 GCA_947173915.1 uncultured Alistipes sp. | reverse complement strand
TCGTGGGCTCGGATATGTGTATACGAGACAGGGGCAGCGACGGGGAGATCGAGGTGCTGCCCGGCCGCAGTGCCTTCCAGAAGGCCGCCTCGCTGCTCGGCGCACCGATCGGACACGACCTCTGCATCATTTCGCTCTCGGACCTGATGACCCCCTGGGAGCTGATCGAACGCCGCATCCGGGCCGCCGCCGCCGGCGACTTCGTCACGGCGGTGTACAACCCCCGCAGCGAAGGGCGCTACTGGCAGCTCCACCGCCTGCAGGAGCTTTTCCTCGGCGAGCGGGCCGCCTCCACTCCGGTGGGATACGTGCGGCAGGCCGGACGCGACGAACAGCAGGTCACGGTCACGACCCTCGGGGAGTTCGACCCCGGGCAGATCGACATGTTCACGGTGGTGGTGATCGGCAACTCGCAGTCCTACATCGCCGACGGACGGATTGTAACCCCGCGCGGCTACTACCGCGGGCAGGGCGGCGAAGAGGCGGGCATCGGACAGGAGATCATGATCCGCAGCTTCCGCCGCATCGAGAGCGAGCTGCAAAACCCCGACATTCCCCTCGACCGCAAATGTGCGCTGCTCCACGCGATCCACACCACCGCCGACTTCGAGATGGAGCGGCTGCTGCGGTGCGATGCGGAGGCCGTCGCCACCCTCTACGGGAAGATCGCGCGCGGCGAGCTGCGCACGATCGTAACCGACGTGACGATGGCCGCCTCCGGCATCCGCAAGGGGGCGCTCGGACGGCTGGGAGTCGAGGTCAAGTGCTACCTGCACGACCCCCGCACGGCCGATCTGGCCGCAGCGAAGGGCATTACCCGCACGCAGGCGGGCATCCGCCTGGCCGCCGAAGAGCATCCCGACGCGCTCTACGTCTTCGGCAACGCCCCGACGGCGCTCATGGAGCTGGCGACACTCATCCGGCGCGGGAAGGCCGCACCGGCAGGCATCGTCGCCGCACCGGTCGGGTTCGTCCATGTCGAGGAGTCGAAACACATGATCAAGCCCTTCCGCTCCATCCCCAAACTGATCGTCGAGGGACGCAAGGGGGGCAGCAACCTGGCCGCCACGCTGGTCAATGCCATCCTCTGCTACAACGATGCCGAGCGCCTGCGCCCCGGCCGCGATGTCTGACCAAAACCGCCCGCCATGCCGCAGCAATTCATCATCATCGGAACGGACGACAACGCCGCTCCGCATTTCCCTGAAGAGATTCTGGCGCAGATCGCTGCCGGCAGGATCTTCTCCGGCGGCCGCCGCCACCGCGAGCTGGTCGCCCCGCTGCTTCCGCCGGGGGCCGAGTGGATCGATATCGTAACGCCGCTCGACGAGGTGTTCCGGGCCTACGCGCCGCACCCGAAGATCGTGGTCTTCGCCTCGGGCGACCCCCTCTTCTTCGGCTTCGCGGCAACCGTCCGCCGCCGGCTGCCCGATGCCGAGATCGTCGTACACCCCCGCTTCAACTCGCTGCAAACCCTCGCCCACCGGATCGTCATGCCCTACGAGCGGATGCGCATCGTCTCGCTCACGGGCCGCCCCTGGCACGAATTCGACCGGGCGCTGATCGAAGGCTGCCCCCAGATCGGGGTGCTGACCGACCGCACGCACACCCCCGCCGCCATCGCCCGCCGCATGCTCGACTACGGCTATGCCGGCTACACGCTGCACGTCGGCGAGCGGCTCGGAGGCACCAGCGAACGGATCCACCGCCTGAGCGCCGAGGAGGCTGCCCGAGGGGAGTTCGCCGCCCCCAACTGCCTGATTCTCGAAGGCGCGGGGCGCAAGCGCCCCTTCGGCATCCCCGACGAGCGGTTCGAGCTGCTCGACGGCCGCGCCCGGATGATTACCAAGATGCCCGTGCGGCTCACGGCGCTCAGCCTGCTCGACCTCAACCGGCGGCAGGTCTTCTGGGATGTCGGCTTCTGCACCGGATCGGTCTCCATCGAGGCCCGCCTGCAATTCCCCCACCTGCACGTCCACTCGTTCGAGATCCGTCCCGAGGGCGAGCGGCTCATGCAGACGAACTCGCGCCGCTTCGGCGCCCCCGGCATCGAGACGCACATCGGCGATTTTCTTACCGCCGACCTCGGCGGCACGCCCGCGCCCGATGCCGTCTTCATCGGCGGACACGGCGGCCGGCTCGACGAGATGCTGCAGCGCATAGCCCGGGTGCGTGCTCCCGACGGCGCGGTGGTCTTCAATTCGGTCTCGGAGGAGAGCCTCGCGCTTTTCGAGCGGAGCGCCGAAGCCGCAGGCATGGAGATTACCGGCCGCATCGCGCTCCAGGTGGACCGCCACAACAAAATAGAGATCCTGCGGGCCGAACCCGCACGGGAAGCCGGCGACGGCAGACCCGAACCCCGATAGCCCGCCCGGCAGGCACCACTCCGGCATCGAAAGATGCCCCGAACCGAAAAAACCAACCAACGATGAATCGAAACGATACAGCCATCCTACTCATCTCGGAGCAGGGACTTCCCGTCGCCCGGGCCATCGCCGCCGAAACGGGCGGCATCCCCGTCCACTCCGCCACCGGCATCGAAGGGACGGAAGCGGTCCCCTCCGTCGCGGCGTTCGCCGCCGACAACTTCGCCGACAAGAAGACACTGATCTTCGTCGGCGCAGCGGGCATCTGCGTGCGGGCCATCGCCCCCTGCGTGCGGGACAAGCACACCGATCCGGCGGTCGTCTGCGTGGACAGCACGGGCCGCTACGTCGTCCCGATCCTCTCGGGACATGTGGGCGGAGCCAACGAGGCGGCCCGCCGGCTGGCCTCCCTGCTCGGCGCGGAGGCCGTCGTAACGACCCAGAGCGACAACGCCTCGCTCTGGGCGCTCGACACCCTCGCCGCCCGCTACGGCTGGCGGCTCGCGGTCGAGGGAACGACCCTCAACGCGGCGATCGCCCGCTTCGTGAACGGACGGCCGACGCTGCTGCTGCTCGACACGCGCGACGAAGGGACGCGCCACCTGGAACGCACCTGCCCCGCCCATGTGCGCATCATCTACCGGGCGGAGGAGCTTCCCACGGGCGGCGACGAGCTGCTGATCGCCGTCTCGCCGCGCACGATCCCCTACGACGGACCGCAGCTGCGCTACGTACCGCAGGTGCTCCACCTGGGCATCGGCTGCCGCAAGGGATGCGCCCCCGAGGGCATCGCCTCTTTCATCGGGGAGGAGCTGCGGCGGCACGGCTACGATCCCGCCGCCGTCGCCTCGCTCGCGACCATCGAACTCAAGCGGGACGAACCGCTTCTGGAGGCGCTCCGCGAAGCCTGGCCCGAGGCCGCGCTGCACATCTACACCGCCGAGCAGCTGGAGGGAATCGAGGTTCCGAACCCCTCGGAGAAGGTGCGCGAGGTCACGGGCGTGGGCGGTGTGGCCGAAAGCGCCGCGCGCCGCAGCGCCGGACTGGGACCGCTGGCGGTCGAAAAACGCAAGGGACAGCTGACC
>CAMWGZ010000156.1 GCA_947173915.1 uncultured Alistipes sp. | reverse complement strand
GTTGGAAGACGTACTGGAACAGCTCCATTACCAGGGGGTTCACGATTGGGATTACCAATTTTCCAAAGTCTAGCAAATGCTGCTGGACCGAAAAATGACAACGGTCGTCAGCGGGAAAAACACGGTGGGCACAAAAAAACGCCATGCCTTCAATCTCGACGGCTGGCTCGAGCGGGAATGGACCGACACCTATTATTACATAAACGGACACACAAGCGAAGTAATCAATAAAGACCAACTGATTCACTGCAACTTCGGCTGGGGAGGAAGTGGCAATGGATACTACCACTACGGAGCTTTCGATTTACGCAAAGGAACCCAAGCGTCTAAAGACCTAATAGAGGTAGGAGAATACAATACGACAAAAAACGTATATTACGATATGACCCTGATCGTTACCTACACCCGTCATCCTTAACCCATCTTGACTATGATACGCAAACACCACTACATATCCCTCCTGCTGTCGGCGCTGTTTCTGCTCGCAGCAACAGGATGCAACCGGAACAAGACGAACTTCGTATTCCACGAGAACTTCATCGAATATTACGAGACAGGCAGCAACTTGAGATTACACCTTAGAGAGGAGCACGATAATCCTCCCTATTACCATATCCGTATCTACTACAACGACTATCCCAGCAAAATAATCGACAAGGAATCCTCCCCTGTACGTTTCAGACGACTGGCCGAGCACAACGGAGACACGAGCTTCAATCAATGGATCGATCATTGGGCGGAGCCTGGCACCTGGCCCTATACGGTCGAGGCATGGGCCGACAATTTCCAGTCGATGCACGTGACCAGCGATGCCGACTGGGACGAAGCCCACCCGGCAGGAACTCCGTTGGACGATATTCTTCGCATCAAGATCGAGACTTATGCCGAATTCATCCGAAGCGGCTACCAAATGTATCCTGCCGCTCGCGAGAAATTCATATTTATCTCCGAGCTAACCCCCGACGACATGAAAATGATCGCACCCGACCCGACCATCCATTTTACCAGCGCGCCGACCATCTCCCCGACGCATACCCTGACACTCGAATGGACCACCATCGAGGGGCGGGTAATCACGGCATCGCTCGACTGCTCGGAGGCCACGGAAGCCTTGTGGCGCGAAGCCCGGAAAAACAATCAATAAAACCCTATTATGACACGCAAACACCGTTACATACCCCTCCTGCTGTCGTCGTTGTTTCTGCTCGCTGCAGCAGGATGCGACCGGAACAAAACGAACTTCGTATTCCACGAAAACTTCATCGAAGTTTATCTTGAGAACGACAAATGGGGGATATCCCTTAGAGAGGGATACGACAAACCGCCCTTTTACAATGAACCGCCCTATCATTATATACTTCTCTGCGACAACGGCCCCTCCAGCAAAAGAATCGACAAAGAATCCTCCCCTGTACGTTTCGAACGACTGGCCGAGCGCAACGGAGACACGAGCTTCAATCGATGGATCGACCATTGGCGCGCAGATCCTTCGGATTGGCCATACACTGTTTACACATGGGCCGACAATTTCCAGTCGATGCACGTGACCAGCGATGCCGACTGGGACGAAGCCCACCCGGCAGGAACTCCGTTGGACGATATTCTTCGCATCAAGATCGAGACTTATGCCGAATTCATCCGAAGCGGCTACCAAATGTATCCTGCCGCTCGCGAGAAATTCATATTTATCTCCGAGCTAACCCCCGACGACATGAAAATGATCGCACCCGACCCGACCATCCATTTTACCAGCGCGCCGACCATCTCCCCGACGCATACCCTGACACTCGAATGGACCACCATCGAGGGGCGGGTAATCACGGCATCGCTCGACTGCTCGGAGGCCACGGAAGCCTTGTGGCATGAGGCCCGCCAATCCGATTAATTAGAAACAAATCACTCAAAATTCCATCCGATGAAACACAAATCACTATCGGGCCTACTCACTACCTTCTGGCTTCTGCAAGGTTGTCTGTCGCCGCTCCGAACCGTTGCGGGAACTATGCCCGACCCAGCAACTGCGGCTGTTACCCTGCCCGCTTCCGCAGAACGATGCGTTGCCGTGCCCCAACAAGCCGGTGTCATCGGCATCGGCATCCTGTTGATTATGGTGTACCTATTGATTATAAAGCTGCTTTATTACATACACAAAAAAATCAACCAGCCCGTTTTCTGCAAGAACTATATCAGATGTTACATTCGTGGCGAATTGGAGCTATTTCCAATACTGCAGCAAGAACCGCCATACGATCCTAAATTATTGTTTACTGAAATCAAGAAAAAGCATTACGGCGGATTCCTAATACAATTCAAGGACGACACCGAGAGCTTCCCCAAAGGGGATCCCATATACGAAAAACTGGCCGAACGAAACGGAGACACGCACTTCAACCAATTGTTCGAAAACAAAAGCGATTGTCCACACGAACGGGTCATGGCGGACAACTTCCAGTCAATGCACGTGACCAGCGATGCCGACTGGGACGAAGCCCACCCGGCGGGAACTCCGCTGGACGACATCCTCCTAATCGAAATATGTACCTTTGCCGAATTCATTCAAAGCAACTATACAACTCCATCTTGTGGATATACTGAAAAATCCATGCTCGTTTCGGAGCTCACTCCGGCAGACATGAAAATGCTCGACACCGTCCTCATGCCATGCATATTTTTTATGTCCCCCCCGACTCTTGAATTAAACCACAACCTGACACTCGAATGGACCACCGTCGAGGGCCGGGTGCTCACGGCATCGCTCGATTCCTCGGAGGTTACGGAGGCCTTGTGGTACGTAGCCTAATAAGCCGACCGATCGAAACCATTCCGGACCGACGCACGGCATCGGAGCAATCCCGCAGCCAGGCCGCGACATTCGGGTCGCGGCCTTTTTCATTGCCCCGGAAGAGCACGCAACCCGCCCGCCGAACGGAGCGCCTCCCCGCATCGGATACACCCGACATGCCGGTCTGAAGGCGGCATTTCCACCAAAAATACACCATTCAGTCCAATTTCAAAGAAATAACCGCCAATTTATTTCCGCAACGGCCTCCGTTTGCTTACCTTTGCACCGCATCCCGACCGGGCGTAACGTGCCGTCGCAAGGCGGCCGAACGCCCGCCGCCCGGCACGATCCGCACGGAAAAGGATGCGGAACGACAAATTCAAACAACGACAAATGAAGAAACTGTTACTCTCATTCGCAGCTCTGCTGCTCGCCGGCACCGCAGCGGCCGAAGGCTACCAGGTAAATACGCTCAGCGCCCGGCAGCTCGGCATGGGCCACACGGGCACGGGCATGAAACTGGGTTCGGAGTCGATCTATTTCAACCCGGCGGGCACGGCTTTCCAGACCAACCGCTTCTCGCTGTCGGTGGGCATGACGGGCATCAAGTCGAGCGCCATCTACCGCTCCAACAACGACTACCGCGGCACAACCCCGATCGAAGCCCGCT
>CAMWGZ010000155.1 GCA_947173915.1 uncultured Alistipes sp. | reverse complement strand
ATCCGGTACAATGGGTATAATCTCAGCCTGAAAGTAAGGCACCCCTCGGAAATATCGGCGGCAAAGGTACGAAAAAAAACGGAAGTTATCGCTTCGGGAAGAAGTTTGTAGCGAAAAACGGGCTGCACGCCTCCCTGCCCTGCCGTCCCAGCAGCAGGCGAGACACTCCGCCCGGCAAAAACAGCGGCACCGCCCGCAGAGGCAGCGCCGCAAAATATCCCATAGCCGAACCCTTCCGCCTCAGAAGGTTCCGAAGCGGTACACCGTCTTCTGACGGTAGATAGCCCCGGCCTCCAGCAGCGACGAGGGGAACTCCGGCCGATTGACCGCATCCGGATAGCCGCTGCATACCAGCGCCGCGCCGTCGAAATCGGCATAGCGCGCGCCCGACTTGCCGACGGGCGATCCCCCGCCCAGCCGGCCGCCCCGGCAAAGCGTCACGCAGGGCTGCGAGGAGAGCAGCTCCAGCCGGCGGCCCGACTTCGGATCACGCAGCTCGCCCACCCGGGCGAGGATGTTGCGCCGCCACTGCGTCAGCGCAAAGGTCTCGTCCCCGCGCAGGCGCATCAATGCTTCGGGGGTCGTCTCCTCCGCCAGCGGATGCCACGCGGCGAAACGATCCGCCCCGTCGAGCAGCCGCCCCGTCGGGATCGTCCGCTCGTCGCACTCGACCAGCCGCGCGGCTTCGAGCCGCAGCTCGTGGCCGAGCACCGAACCGCCCGTCTCCCCGCCGAGGTTCCAGAAAATCCGGTGGCTCAGATCGACGGGAGTCTTCCGGTCGGCCTGCGCCGCATAGGTAATCTCCAGCGCATGCTCCTCGTCGAAATCGAAGGCCACCTCCGTCCGCAGCGTACCGGGATAACCCTGGTCGCCCTCCTCCGAGAGGAGCGACATGACCACCCGGTCGGTCTCCACGCGGCACTCCCAGAGGCGGTTGGCGAATCCCTTCGCACCGCCGTCGCAGTGGCCGGCCATCGCATTGCAGTCGAGCCGGAACTCCTCTGCGTCGATGGTCATGCGGCCGTAGGAGATGCAGCCGGTCGTCCGGCCGATGATCTTGCCGCACGAACAGGGATCGCCGAAATAGTCGGCAAAGTCGCGGTAGCCCAGCGCCACGTCGGCCAGCCGTCCGTCGCGATCGGGCACCCGGACCGACACGACCGACGCGCCGATGTTGCACAGACGCACCTCGGCACCCGCCGCGCTGCGCATCGTATAGAGCACGACGGCCTCGCCCTCGGATGTCACGCCCCAGATATGCTGTTCGATCTCCATTATTCGATCGGTTTCACGTTGCGGAGCAGCGCGTCGATGCGGCGCAGCGTCTCCTCCCGGCCGATGAAGGCCGTGATGTCGTACATGCCGGGGCCCTTGCCCGCGCCGACCAGTGCCAGGCGGAGCGTATTCATGACCT
Source organism: uncultured Alistipes sp. (assembly GCA_947173915.1). GTDB lineage: Bacteria > Bacteroidota > Bacteroidia > Bacteroidales > Rikenellaceae > Alistipes. The sequence goes on along the minus strand of CAMWGZ010000155.1, from coordinate 2,040 downwards.
GTCCCATCGAATACCCCCGCTCCTGAATCCAGGCGTGGACGATCCGTTCGGTGTTCTCCAGCGAGAAGTCGTCGATCCCCGCCAGCACCTCGCGCAGCGCGGAGAGCATCGCCGGGTTGTCGCCTTTCCAGTATTTCTTGGTCTGTTTCTCCTCGTACTCGGTCGGAGCCACGAAGAAGAAGGAGGTCAGCCCCCACAGGTCGGTGGTCAGCGTCGCCCGCTCCTTCATGATCCCGGCAGCGCGGCCGGCCAGCTCGTCCGACACCTCGATGCCGTGCTCGCGCAGCACGGGCTGGTAGATCGCCGCCAGCTCGCTGTCGCTCATGCGGTGCATGTACTGGGCGTTGAACCACTTGGCCTTTTCGGGCTGGAAGCGTGCGCCCGACTTCGAGACGCGCTCCAGCGAAAAGGCCCCGATCAGCTCCTCCATCGAGAAAATCTCCTGCTCCGTACCGGGATTCCACCCCAGCAAGGCCAGCATATTGACGAAAGCCTGCGGCAGGTAGCCGTCCTCGCGGTAGCCGTGGGCCGTCTCGCCCGTCGCGGGCGACTTCCAGAAGAGCGGGAAGACGGGGAAGCCCATCTTGTCGCCGTCGCGCTTCGAGAGCTTGCCGCCGCCCGTAGGCTTGAGCAGCAGCGGCAGGTGGGCGAACTCGGGCTGCACGTCGCTCCAGCCGAAGGCGCGGTAGAGCAGGTAGTGGAGCGGCAGCGAGGGCAGCCACTCCTCGCCCCGGATCACGTGCGAGACCTCCATCAGGCGGTCATCGACGATGTTGGCCAGGTGGTAGGTAGGCAGCGCGTCGGCCGACTTGTAGAGCACCTTGTCGTCGAGCGTCGAGGTATTGACCGAGACATGTCCCCGGATCAGGTCGTCCATCTCGACCACCTCGTTCTCGGGCATCTTGAAGCGCACGACCCACTGATCGCCGCGCGCCATGCGCGCCTCGACCTCCTCGCGCGGGAGCGAGAGCGAGGTGGGCAGTTTTTCGCGCACCGAATAGTTGTAGGCGAAAGTCTCGCCCCGCTGCTCGTACTCCTTGCGCAGCGCGTCCAGCTCCTCGGCCGTATCGAAGGCGTAGTAGGCCCAGCCCGCATCGACCAGCTGGCGGGCATATTGCAGGTAAATCTCCCGCCGCTCGCTCTGGCGGTAGGGGGCATGCGGGCCGCCCGCGCCGACACCCTCGTCGATCTCGATGCCGCACCAGGCCAGCGACTCCAGGATATACTCCTCGGCTCCCGGCACGAAACGCTGCGAGTCGGTATCCTCGATGCGAAGGATCATCGTTCCCCCGTGCTGGCGGGCGAACAGGTAGTTATAAAGCGCCGTGCGGACTCCGCCGATGTGCAGCGGGCCCGTCGGACTGGGGGCGAAACGCACCCGTACAGGTCTTTCGGTTTTCATAATTCTGTCGTTGGAAATTTTATCGTCAGCAATCCTACCGGATGCGGTACTCGACACGCATCGTGATGCGGGCCTTCTTCTGCCGGCTCGCGGTATTGAACGAGCCGCCCGCCGAGAACTCCTCGTTGGTGTTGGCTCCCGTAATCTGGAAAACGCCCATGCGGGCCGAAGCGACCCGGCCGATCTTCGCGCCGGCGTTGGCGGCGATCTTCTGCGCCCGGTCGCGGGCATCGGCCGAGGCCTTCTCGATGAGCGAAAGCTTCACGTCGTCGAGCTGCGTGTAGTAGTAGTCGGGGTGCCTCGCCTCGATGGAGACACCCTGGGCGATCAGCGACGAAATGTCGCGCGACACGTTCTCGACGGCCTCCACCTCCTTCGACTCGATCGTGAAGCCCTGCGTCAGGCGGTAGCCCGTAAAGCGCTGGCCCGCCCAGTTTCCGTTGGCGGTATAGACCGACTCGAACTGCTTATCGACGTTCACGAACTGGAAGACGACCGCTTCGGCCGGAATCCCCTTCGCCAGCAGGTAGTCGCACACCTTCCGCTTGCTCTGCTCCAGACGGGCATACCCCCGCCTCGACGTTCTGCGACTCGGCGGCGATGACTCCGTGCCAGACGCTCAGGTCGGAAACGAACTC
>CAMWGZ010000154.1 GCA_947173915.1 uncultured Alistipes sp. | reverse complement strand
CTCGCGGGCTGCACCTAAGCCCGTAGCCGTCCGCTTGGTAAATTCCACATCGTCAAAGCCCGCAACAACACCGCTCGCCCATACTATCATTTTGGCCCGCTTTTCCTCTTTCCCGAAGCCAGCCGGCCCGGAGGAACGCGTCCGGCGGCTATTTCTCGGCCTTGACCTCCGCCTTGACGCGGATCTTTCCGAAGCCCTTGATCAGCTCCTCGGGCGAGGTCTTGGAGCTGTCGTAGGTCACGGTAACCTCCTTGGCCGGGACATCGACCTGCAGGTCCTTGATCCCCTTGCCAATGGTGGGCACGTTGTTCTCGATCCGCTTGGCACAGTGATCGCAGTCTATGTCGGTCGTGAATACCGTCGTCACGATCGTTCCCTTCTTCGCCCCTTTCGCGGGCTGATCGCCCGCGGCGACGGCCGTGCCGCACGCCAATACCGCCATGAGGCAGCAAAATACCAGTTTTTTCATCGTATGAATATGTTTTTATAAAAATGAAACGTTCCGTTCGACCGGACGGGGATCAATAGAAATTGATCCGCAGGCCGGCATAGATCTTACGCCCCATCAGCGGACCCCAGACCACCGAGGAGTTGAATCCCGCAGAGAAGGGGTCACCCGCATTGAGGATCGGATGTTTCTGCTTGTAGTCGAGAATGTTCTCGCAGCCCAGGTAAATATCGAACTTGCCCACCTTGCGCGTCACCTGCGCGAAGAACATGGGATAGACGGGCGAAAGCGAGGAGTCGGCCAGATTTCCGGTCTGGGTCGGCAGGCGCGAGGGGCCGTTGAGCTGGGCCGTCACGTCGAAGACCCAGCGGCGGTAGCGCGTCGCGTACTGCAGGTTGATGAGCGCCTTGTAGCGGCTCACGAGGGGCCGCTCGACCAGTGCCGTCGAACCGTCGGGACGGTCGATCGTCATGCGGCTGTTGGTGTAGCGGAACGTCGCGAAAATATCGAACCGCTCGATCGGGGTCCACGAGAAATCGACCTGATAGGTATCCGTAAAGGAGTTACCGTCCGTGCTGTAAATCATGATCTCGTCGGCCGAATACTCCTGGTCGGCCACCACCGAATTGAAGAACTGGGTGCGGAAGTAGTCGAAGCTGAGCGTCGCATCCTCCTCCTTGACCAGCGTGAAGATCTGCGTCAGGCTGCCGCCCGCCGTGAGGGCCTTCTCCATGCGGTCGATTCCGTCGAAGGATGCCGGACGCAGCACTCCGCCGGGGAGGTCGGCGGCCGCCGGTGCGGGCTGCGCGAAGACGATGCGGCGGCCGGTGGCCAGGATGCCGATGTTGTCCGTGATCACGTTGGTCGAGCGGTAGCCCATGCCGACCGATCCGCGCAGGATGGTCGTCGGCGTGATGTTCCACTTGATGTGGCCGCGCGGCGTGAGGTACATTTTGTCGTAGTAGCTGTTGTAGTCGCCCCGCACGCCGGCCACAAGCGAGAACTTATCCTTGATCGTGTAGGTGTATTCGGCATATGCCCCCACCTCGTTCTCCTGCCGGTCGAGCGTCCAGACCGAAGGATCGGTTCCCGCCAGCCAGGGGGTGGCGTTGGTCAGGCGCTCGTCGAGGAACTGCAGGTGGGACTGCACGCCCACGATCAGTGCGTGGCGATAGCTGAAGTAGTGGTTGTACATGGCGTTCAGCGAGACCATGTTGTCCGTGCCGTCGTAATCGTTCAGTCCGAAATAGGCCCGCTCGCGGAAGCGGTCGTAGTCGGCCACGAACGCCACGTTCGAGCGCAGCTCGTCCTGCTCCTCCTCGTCGTACACGCCCGGTCCTACGGGCATGCCGAACTTGAAGTAGGCGTTCATCTCGCGGTTCTTGATCTGCGAGCCGTAGATCTGCTGCTGCTCGACCAGATCGCGCATCGAGGCCTTGTAGCCGTGCTGTCCGCTCAGGCGGTTCTCCGCGAGGTACTTCACGCCCCAGCGCACCTGCGCGCCGTTGTCGGCCGAATAGAGCCAGCGGTTCGAAACGGCACCCAGACGGGTCTTGGGCAGGTCCATGAAGCCGTCCTTGTTGTCGTCCATGCCGCCCAGCAGGTGGGTGTCCATCGAGCCGTGCAGCAGCAGCACGGTGGTCAGTTTCTTATCTTTGGTAACGGGCAGCGCCGTCGAGAGGTTCAGCTCGGGACGCAGCTCGTCGTCCACGTAGAAGTTGATGAACAGCCGCTCGTCGTCGGTCGGCTTGCGGTGCTCCAGATTGATCTGGCCGGTAATGGCCTCGTGTCCGGCCGTCACGGACGAGATGCCCTTCGAGACCTGGATCGAGTTGAGCCACATGCCCGGCGTGTAGCTCAGGCCGTAGGGGGCGCTCAGCCCCCGCATGACGGGCCGGTTCTCGTCGAGAATCTGGGTGTAGGTGCCCGCGAGTCCCAGCATCTTGATCTGCCGGGCACCCGAGATGGCATCGCTGTACCCGACCGTTACCGAAGCCGAGTTCTCGAAGCTCTCGGCCAGGTTGCAGCAGGCCATCTTGCAGAGTCCGGCGAACGAGATCATCTCGCCCTTGAGAATGCCGTCCCGCTTGACGTAGTTGCCGCCCAGCGTGCTGGTCACGACCCCCTCGGCAAGGGCGCTGCCGTCGCGCCGCATCCGGAAATCGACCCGCTGCACGTCGCTCGCCACCCGGATCGTGTCGTTGGCATAGCCCAGGTAGGAGGCCACCAGCCGGTCGTACCCCCGCACGCGGTGCAGCCCGTAAGCACCCTCCGCGTCGGTGCTGGTTCCGACGGTCGTTTCGGCCCAATAGACCGACGCGCCGATCAGCGGCTCGCCGTCCTCCGCGCCATAGACGGTGCCCTGTATGTTCTGCGCCCGCAACACGCCGAGCGCTGAAAAAACGAGAAATAAAGATGTGAATAAGAATTTACGATTCATAAAAATCCTCCGCGTTAATTGATGATTGTGCAAAAATAGCAGTCCGCCCGTGCAATCCGGTTGCAAATACCGGAAAGGCTGGATCCGCAGCGGCAGCCGTTGCCGCCTTCAGCTATTATGCACACGCGGGAGGAGCGCGCAGTCCGCATCGCGGACCGCCGGAATCGAGCAGGGGAACACCCCGGACCATGCGGATGGAAATACCGGCACCAAAGGGTTCCGGCAGCGAAACGGCACACCCCGGCACCGGGGCCGGAGCAACCGGGAAGAGCATCTTCCCGCTGCGGTCCGAACCCGTTTCGATCGAAGTGTAGAGGGCCTGCTCCTGCGAATGATCGACTCCGCAGCAGGGAGATTCGATCCGCGAGAAATGGAACGCGCAGTCGGGATGCTCGCCGCACCCCCGGCAGCAGACGTGTACGTCGCCCGCCGGGTGCACGCACCGGCAGGTCAGCACCTCGAACGCCGCCCCGCCCCACGACAGGACGTAGAGAAGCAGCACCAGCACCGACCAGCACACACGCGATATTCCGCTCGTTTTCCGCATCGTTCGCAATCGTTCATCCGG
>CAMWGZ010000153.1 GCA_947173915.1 uncultured Alistipes sp. | reverse complement strand
CCCCCCCCGCTTTTTTTTTCCTGCACCCGCCACCCCCGAGATCTACACCCGAAAGCTCGCGGGCCGCGCCCTCTGTGAAACCGCGCCCGGGGCCGGGCCATGGGGGTACGGGGTTCTTGGCCGAGTAGCGTTCGGGCGCGGAGAACTCGATCGGGGCGTAGTCGAGGAAGTAGCGTTCGCGGAAGACCGGGGTCGGGAAGCGGTACTCCTCCCTGCCGAAGCTTTCGGCCACGCCGCGCAGCGAGTCGGCCGCCAGGGTCAGCCCCGCCGCCTCGGCGACCGAAAGTTCGTATTCGAGCAGGTGGAGCCGGCGGTGCCGGTAGTCGGCCGTGCCCGCGCGCAGCCCCGCCGCCTCGGCTTCGGCCAGCCGGCGGCGCAGCTCGTCGAGCGCCTTCTCCTCGCGGGCGATCAGCCCCTCGTCGCCCCAGCGGTCGAGCAGGTAGTCGTAGGCGTAGGTCTTGTCGTCGTAAATCCCGTTCCAGATCTCCGTGAGCGAATCCCGCAAGGTCTCGCCCCGGGCCGTCACTGTGCGGTACTCTTCGAGCAGCCGTGCGGCCTCCTCCTCGGTGCGCACCGTGTCGTAGGCGGCCTTGATGCGGTCGCTCTGCCGGTAGTTCTCCCGGAGCCGTTCGAATCGGGCGAGCGCCTCCCGCTCGTGCTCCTGGGCCAGGCAGAGGGCCTCGCGGTCCTGCGCCGGGAGGTACTCCCGGAAAATCTCGTTGCGGACCAGGCTGCGCTGCTGCCGGGCCTCGGGCACCTGCGCGCCGAGGGTTTCCTCCTCCGTGTCGGCCGGAATGCCGTCGGGGTGCAGGGCGAGCCACTGCTGCTCCAGGGCGCGGAGGCGGGCCGCCGTCCGGGTGCGGGCGGTCTGGCGGGCGAGCATCTCGCTTTCGCGTGCCAGAATCTCCTGCGTGCTGGTTTCGCGGGCCTGCGGATTCTCCCTCAGGTCGCGCCGCAGTTCGGCGATCTCCTCCTGCAGCTCGCCGATCCGCTGCCGGAGCTGCTCCTCCTCCCGGCACAGGGCGGCATACTCCGGATCGCGGTGCAGCTCCGGAAGACCGGCCGGGGTCGGGTCGGCGGCGAAGAGCGGACACGCGATCAGGAGCGCGGCCAGAGCGGTCAATCGTTTTTTTCGCATCATTTCCACCATTTGATTAAGAAGAACTGAAGCAGCCCGAAGATCTCCAGACGGCCGAAGAGCATCATCGATGCCTGGATGAATTTGGCCGCGGCGGGCATGCCGCTGTAATTGTTCATCGAGCCGATCGCCCCGAATCCAGGGCCGACGTTGCCTATCGAGGCGATGCTGCCCGAAAAGGCGGTCATCAGGTCGAGTCCCAGCAGCGTCATGAGCAGCGTGCCGGCCAGAATCATCGTCAGGTAGGCCACGATGAAGAGGATGGCCGTGTGGAGCACGTCGCTCTCCTGGATGATGCCGTCCATCTTGATGCGGATCACGGCGTTGGGGTGCTGCTGCTGGCGCATCCGGGCGTAGAACATCTTCAGGGCGATCAGCAGCCGGTTTACCTTCAGTCCGCCCGAAGTGGAGCCTGCGCAGGCGCAGACGAGCGACCCGAAGATCAGCAGCACGATCGCGAAGGAGGTCCAGGTGTTGGTGTCGGCCGTCGCGAATCCCGAGGTGGTCACGAGCGAGACGAACTGGAACGAGGCCTGCCGGAAGGCGGTGGCGAAGGAGTCGTATATGTCGGCCAGATAGAGGCTCGCGGCGATCAGCAGGCTGCCTGCGAGCAGGATGCCGAAGTAGAGGCGCGTCACCTCCGAGCGGAACAGGTTGTTGCGCTTGCCGCTCAGCGTGGCGTAGATCAGTCCGAAGTGGATGCCCGAGATGCTCATGGCGCAGACCAGGATCGCGTCGATGGTCGCGCTGTCGAACCAGGCGATGCTCGTGTTCTTGGTGGAGAATCCGCTGGTCGCGCAGGCCGACATCGAGTGGCACACGGCATCGAACCAGTTCATGCCGGCCAACTTGAGCATCACGGCGAAGAAGAGCGTCAGCCCGACATAGACCACCAGCAGGATCTGCACGAGCATCTGGGCGCGGTAGCGGTAGTTGTCGCGCGCGAGGGTGGATATCTCAACGCTCGAAAGCATCATCTTGCTGGCCCCCAGCGTCGGCAGGATGACCAGGGCGAACATGACCACCCCGATGCCGCCCACCCAGGTCGAGGAGATGCGCCAGAACTGGAGTCCCCGGGGCAGGGCCTCTATGTCCTGCAGGACGGAGGCACCAGTGGTCGTGAATCCCGAGACGCTCTCGAACCAGGCGTTGATCACGCTGAACTCCCCGCCCCAGATCAGGTAGGGGAACATGCCCACGATGCAGGCCACGAGCCACGAGCCGACGACGATGCAGAACCCCTCGCGGGAGTTGATGCGCTCCTGCTTGGGCACGAAGATGAGCGGGAATCCCCCCAGCAGGGCCGTCAGCAGCGAGGAGAGCAGCAGGGGGTAGAAGGCCGAGTCCATGCCGTTGAGGTACGATATGCCGGCCGAGACGAACATGAAAAAGGCCAGCAACAGCATGATCATGCCTCCGTATCGCAGTACGATGTCGATTCGCATGGCTCCTTACGCTTTATTCTGTTTCTGCATGGCGATGAGCGCCTCGATCTTCTCCTTCAGCTCCTGGAGTTCGTCCTTGCATTCGACCTTGACCCGGAAGGGGATCCGGAACGAGAGGTATTGCGCGAGGCTTTTGTTCATCGCCACGATCGGGCTGATGCAGTACATGTTCGTGAAGTAGAAGAGCATGAGCATCGTGGCGATCATGACCACCAGCGAGATCAGCACCGGCGTGACGGCGCGGTAGGCGTTCTTGCGCAGCTGCTCGGCGCGGGGGGCGATGGTCGTTTGGGCGGAGGTCATGTAGTCCTCGATAGCCGAGACGACCTCTTCGTACTGCGCCTCGTAGCGGTTGTCGTACCACGCTTTGCCGTCCGGCGCACCGAAGGCCAGGAAAGCGTCGGCGGTCATGCGCAGCCGGGCGGTGCTGGCCGCCAGCGAGTCGAGCTGCGACTTGTCGGGTGCCTCCCTGCGGGCGGTCGATACGGCCTGCTCCAGCCGCTGCATGCCGGCGCGGCAGAGGCTGTCGTAGTCGCCGTCGCGCAGCACGGCGAGGTGGATGACCGCGATGTTCTGCTGGTGGATCGCGTCGAGCATCTCCTTGGCCAGCTCCACATTGTGGCGGCTGGCGTTCAGGATCTCTTCGGCATCGTTGCTCAGACGGCCCAGCTCCAGGGAGGAGATGGCTCCCGAGACGAACAGCAGTCCGACGATGCTCAAAAAACCGATGGATATTCTTTTCCGGATTCCCCTCATGGTCGCTTTCGTTTCGAAACTATTTACAAAGGTATGAAAAGTCGGGCGCACAAGCAAGCGTCCGCTCCATTTTGCCGGGACGAAGTGGCCGAAAGGGGGAAAACCGAACCGGCAGGAGGGGCGGCAGG
>CAMWGZ010000152.1 GCA_947173915.1 uncultured Alistipes sp. | reverse complement strand
ACCTATTACCTGAAGAGCCTTCCCGCCTGGGTAAAAAGCTACAACGGCGAACGTCCCCACCTGGCTTTCGCCTCCGATCCCTGGCGCTCGCTGCTCAACGAAGAGAAGTACCGCAACCGCCGCCGCTCGGACATCATCCTGACCGCCGCGACCGGCAAGCGGCGCACCCCGCTCCGGCCCGAGGAGTACATCCGCCGGATCTCCTCGATAGCCCCCTACCGGACCCGCTACGACAACCTGCTCTACACGCCGGCCGGCAACAGTCTGGTGCTGGAGTTCGCCCGCACGGCCGTCACGCAGCTCGAAATGGGCAAACGGGAGGCCCCCGACCTGCTCAACATCTGTCTCGATGCGTCGCGCGCGATCAGCGAGGCCTACGGTCCCGAGTCGATCGAGGCCGAAGACATGCTCTGCCGCCTGGACCGCGACCTGGCCGAGTTCATCGACTTTCTCCAGGCTCAGGTGGCCCCCGGGCAGCTGCTCGTGCTGCTCACGTCGGACCACGGCACCAGCCCCTCCTACGACCTGTGCGACGAGGAGGCCGAGCGGTTCAACGCCCGGCAGTTCGAGGTAATCGTGAACGGCTTCCTCAGCGCCCGCTACGGGGCCGGACAATGGGTGCTGGAGTACGAGGATAAGAACCTGTACCTGAACCACAACCTCATCTACGAGCACAAGCTCGCCCTGGCCGACGTACAGAACGAGACGGCGGCGTTCGCCCTGCAATTCCGGGGCATCTCCCACGCCCTGTCGGCCACCGCCCTGCGGTCGGCCGGCTTCGGCAGCGGATACGCCCGCAAGATGCAGAACGGCTACTACCCCCGCCGCTCGGGCGACGTGGTCATCAACCTGATGCCCGGCTGGATCGAGGAGCACCCCGCACGACGCTCGGCATCGGGCTCGATGTACCGTTACGACACCCACGTGCCGCTGCTGTTCTACGGAGGCGCGGTCGCACCTGGAAGCGTCGCCCGCCCGATCGACATGACCAGCGTCGCCCCCACCCTGGCGCGCCTGCTGCGGATCGAGGCCCCCGCCGCCTCGGAAGGCCCGGTTCTCGAAGAGGTGGTTGCAAACCGATAGAAACCAACAAAATAAAGATATACGGAAATGGACAAAATACAAGACGAGATCATCGAAGAGTTCTCGGTGTTCGACGAATGGCTCGACAAGTACGAGTACCTGATCGGGCTGAGCGAGACGCTGCCCGCGATCGCTCCGGAACACCGGACCGAGCAGTACCTGATCGAGGGCTGCCAGTCGCGCGTGTGGATCGATGCCCGCTTCGAGCAGGGCAAGGTATGGTTCACGGCCGACAGCGACGCGATCATCACCAAGGGGATCATCGCCCTGCTGATCCGGGTGCTCAGCGGCCGCACGCCGCAGGAGATCCTCTCGACCGACCTCTACTTCATCGACGCGATCGGCCTGAGCGCCAACCTCTCGCCCACGCGCAGCAACGGCCTGCTGGCGATGATCAAGCAGATGAAGCTCTATGCACTGGCTTTCGCCTCGAAATAACGGACAAACAACCCGAAGATACAATGATGACACCGGAAGAGATCATTCAGGTAGAAAAGGACATAGTCGCCACGCTCAAGAACATTTACGACCCGGAAATCCCGGTCAATATCTACGATCTGGGCCTCATCTACGAGATCGACTACGAGCCGACCGGCACGGCCAACATACGCATGACGCTCACGGCCCCCAACTGCCCGATGGCCGACATGCTGGTCGAGGACGTGAACATGCAGGTGGCCAAGGTCAAAGGGGTCGAGGAGGTCAATGTGATCCTCACGTTCGACCCCGTCTGGGACAAGAGCATGATGTCCGAGGAGGCGCTGCTGGAACTCAACATGCTCTGACGGCGATGGAGAACCGTGCGGACCGGATCGCCGGCCTGCTCGACGCGCTGCGGGCCGAAGCCGGGGCGCTGGGCTGCGGCGGCTTTCTCGCCAGACTCGATGCGCTCCACCGGACCGACCTGCTGACCCGCCTGGTGTACGACCGCCTGCAACGCAAGTACGAAACGGCGGAGGAGATCTACCGCCGCTCGGGCCAGAACTGGAACCAGACCTTCTACACGCTGCTGTTCCGCTACATGGGCGACCCCTCGAACCGGGAGACCTACATGGAGCTGGCGCGGCGGGCCTCCTACGGGATCGTGCTGCGCGAGCAGCGTTCGCTCGCCCGCATCGAGGCGCTGCTCTTCGGCACGGCCGGCCTGCTCGACGGGCTGCGGCCCGACGACTACATCCGGCAGCTGCGCGCCGAATTCGACTACCTGCGCAGCAAATACGGCATCGAGCCGCTCGACCCGGGGCGGTGGCGCAGCCGCAACATACGGCCCGACAACGCCCCGCACCTGCGCATCGCGCAGCTGGCCACCTTCCTGGCCGGCCACGACTTCCTGTTCGAACAGGTCGTCGCCTGCCGCACCCCCGACCAGGTGCGCCGCCTCTTCGGGGCGGAGGCCTCCGCCTATTGGGTCGCCAAGACCAGATCCTCCCCCGACGAGCACCAGCGGAGCCGGCGGGTCGGCCGCCTCAAGGGCGACATCTTCGGCATCAACCTGGTCAGCATCCTCCAATACGCATACGGCTCCTACACCCGCAGCGAGACGCTGCGCGAGCGGGCCATCGCCCTGCTGGAGTCCATCCCGCCCGAAGAGAACCGCTACATGCGGCGCTGGAGCGCCTACGGGCTTCGCCCGGCCAACGCCTTCGAAACGCAGGGGCTGCTGCAGCTCGCCGTCGAATACTGCGGGCGCGGACGCTGCGAACAATGCCCCGTCGCCCGGCGGATCATCGACGGGATCCTGCGGGAAGAAGGTACGGACGAATAGGAGGGTCGCGATTCAACGGCCCGATTATTGTTGTGCGTTCCGGGATTTTTTTTTACCTTTGACAGATTTACAGCCCAACGGGAGATAACAAACAACGCAACTATGGATATAGCAGCCAGTCTGATCAAACTGTTCTTCGGTTCCAAAGCCGACAAGGACCGCAAGGAGGTCGAGCCTTACCTCGCCAAAATAAAAGCCGTTTACCCGACCATCGAGGCGCTCTCGAACGACGAGCTCCGCGCCCGGAGCGCCGGCCTGAAGCAGCAGATCGCCGCCTTCATCGCCGAAGACGAGCAGCGGATCGCCGACCTGAAGGTGCGGCTCGAAAAGCCGGAGACCACCCTTTCCGAGAAGGAGAAGATCTCGAAGGAGATCGACGAGACGGTCAAGCGCATCGACCAGAAGATCGAGCAGAAGCTCGACGAACTGCTGCCCGAGGCCTTCGCCATCATGAAGGACACGGCGCGGCGCTTCGCGCAGAACGAGACGGTGGAGGTCACGGCCAACGACTTCGACCGCGATCTGGCCGCCACGAAGGATTTCGTCCGCATCGAGGGCGACAAGGCGATCTACGCCACCCACTGGCTCGCCGGCGGCAACGACGTGAAGTGGGACATGATCCAC
>CAMWGZ010000151.1 GCA_947173915.1 uncultured Alistipes sp. | reverse complement strand
GAGTAATACACAACAGCCTCTTATTTACACATTATTTTCGAGAAGAGATCGAATCGTTATCCTTTTTCAAGGATCATTTCGGCCCCTCCCCCGGAATCAGAATAAGGACCACGCAACGACAACGGCCGCAATCACGCACACCGTCATGCAGCCGCCCGGCGGATTGCTCCGACGGCGAGGCGGATCGTCATCGGCGAGCAGCAATTCGTATTCGACAAGATCATCGAAATCCATAACAATACAAATATAAGGATTTGCCCGGATCCCCGACCGTCCGAATCGAAAATCTTCCAGCGAAAACCGAAAAGTTCCTATTCATGGGACCTTTTCCCATACACTCTTCAACAAATAAATTCCCCGGTCTCCCGTTGCGCTCCTTTACCCAAAGGGAAAAAGTCGTCTGCGGTCAATCCTGTTTTGAACAACCATTATGCGGGCCGGAAGCATTCGCATGGTCTCGCAGCAACTCCACCGCCCGCTCCAACACCCGGTCGTAGCCGCCGATAAAATCGTCCAGTGTCGGTTCGATGATTTCATCCGGCATAATGCCCATACCGTCGAATTTTTCATGACTCACGGGGAAAAGATGCCTTAACGTACAGATTCGCGCCCACGCATCGTGCGGAAAATCGACGACCAGCGGCGCTCCGGTGGAACCTTCGGTCTGCCGGCCGAGGAGCCGCGGTCTGCCGGGTATTTCATACAGCTGCACCAGAAAAGTTTCGGCGGCCGAGGCCGTGAACTTGTCGATCAAAATGATGACGGGGCATGACAACGCCTTATCGCGGTCCACCCGGACGGTGTCGGCCGGGTGCGTCTCCAGTGCCCTGTCGAGCAAGAAATCCTCCTGCTCGGGGCACCAGTTGCCCTGCGCACGTCTGTATCCGGACGAAATGCGCGTCTGGCAATGACCGGCCAAATAATACTCCGACCGGACGAGGTATTGCAGCAAGTGATCGCCGACGGGCGAGCTGCCTCCCGGACAAAAACGAAGATCGACAATCAATCCTGCCGCACGCTCCCGGATCTGCTGCATCATCGTATCGATTTCGGGGATGCTGTTCATGGAGAAACTGCGAAAATCCATCCACGCGATTCCGCCGTCGAGCCACTCCAGGGTAACCCGAGCCGAACGGCGCTTTCTGAAGCCCTGCCACCACCACATGCGTCCGTTGCACCCTTGCCGGTCGTTGGCAACAAAATTCCGGGCGATGCGTACGTCGGCCTCCCTGCCGTCACGGAATTTCAGCCGGCCACAGAACATGCTCCCCGGCTGCCCCATACCCATATCCGATGCTGCGATCGACAGCTTCGTCCGGGCGGAGCCGTGGGCAATGTAGGGAAAATAGTGCTCGGCGGCGTATTCCTGCGTCGGCTTTCCCTCGATGCGGATCAGTTCCGCCCCCAAAGCGAGCGAATCCAACCCGGAAGACTCCCACAATCTCGATATGTAGATACGGCCGTTCTGCTCCTCGAACAGAACCGGCAAATAATCATACACATCGCTCTCTCTATAGGAGGTATCTCCTATGTCCGTATGTCCGTCATCGAAATGGGCGACGAAACGTTTCATCAGATCGAAATACTCCACGTCGTTCTCGGTTCTCAGGACCGGAGAAATATAACTCCGGTAGAGGCTGTCCATGTCGAAACCGATCCGATCCACATGAACGAAATTGTACTTCAATTCCGACCATAACAGGCTCAATGCGTAGAGCTTTTCCTCCTGAGTGTATCGCGCGGGCAGACTCTCCGCAGGCCGGCACTCCTGTGCCGCAATCTTTGCAGCCAGCAGGAAAAACAGAAAGAGGAACAATATTTTTTTCATACACATAAGATTTAATCCGGTCAATTTCCCGGTTCCGACTCTTTTTAACAATCGCGATGATCCGCGCAGCAGCACAAACAACAGCCCGATCACAATTCCCGCTCTTATAAACAAGCGTTTCCGATCCGTCCCGCCACCTGCTATTCCGGCGGCATTTTCTGCAATTTACCAAATATTTTGCGACAATGCAACTATCGCCGGCCCGAAAATAGGCGAATCGGCCCCCGCACCGCCGCACAGCGATGCCTCATGTCTCCTCCATCCGAAGCGGTCTTGTTTTCACTCACTTCATTTCCCCTCTCCCGATCGAATAGACACCGACACACCCCGCGCCGCAGAAGAAGGCCCCTAAAAAAGCCGTCCAGGTCCCCGATTAGGGGACCCGGACACACACAATCTTTAACAAATAAATTCCTTGGCAAAAAATTCCTAACGTCTCAAACCCTATAAACACTTATGATTTCATCTCATCTTTACCTCTGCAAAGATCGCTCCATTATGCAACACTCGCAATAACCACTTCAGGCGAATACCGTACTCCCGCATCATCACAAAAGGCGATCCGCACGCCCGATCGGCTCCATCCCGTTCCGAAAGCCCTCTCTCCCGACCGCCGGAACCAACTGATCTCGTGACCGAACAACCCCTCGGTCGGAAAACGACTCCGCCCCTGCGAATCTCCGGCCCGACAAGCCCCTGGCTCCTATTTCAGAATCTCTCCGGTACTTTGCATGCTTTGCACGGTCGAAACACTCTTTTTAGCATTTCGGTTAAACCGGTAACTGAGTGAAAATTCCGCCCGAAAACTTCTTTGACCCCGAGGTTGCCGCAACACGGAGTAATAACTCTCGTCGAGCCGCTTGGTTGTCTGTTTCAACTTGCTATAATATATGGGGTGCAGATTCAGCGTTAATAATAACTTGCCATTACATAGCGACTTGGATGCTCCCGCGGAGAGTGAAAATGAGCCGTTCTGTCTGGTCTCCAACCCTTTGTATGGCAAGTCCACCGTTGCCATCACCCAAACCTCCATCGTAGAAAGAGGCTGGAAAATGAGTCGGAGCAAACCGTTGCCGCCCTCGGTGCTGTACGAAGCCTGCTTGTCGCCCTTTACCTCTTTTTTCGTCCAATATACATTCATGAAGGCATCTACTCTGAGCCATTTGGTTATCGGAGTCGCATAGTCGATCGCCAGGTATTGCGACTTGGCGCGCAGCCCGTTCACTTCCATCGTATAGACGATGTTCGGATCGTCGGGATCGAAAAAGGTCATCCGCGCACTTCCGCGAGACCACGTAAAACCGTAGTTAAGCGTCAGCTTGTTGCGCAGCGTATAGCTCAGGTCGATGTCGTAGCCCCAGCCGGGTTCGAGATTCTCGTTACCCACGGTATAGCTGTACTGCGACTGCCACACTCGCCGGGGACTCAGGTCGTCGTTGCCGGGAAGCCGGTCGCTGTACCGCGAAAAGTCCAGATTGATGTTGGTGCCCTTCTCCTCGTTGAACGTATAGCTCAGACTCAATTCCGGGAACAGCCGCCAGTAGTTGCGGTGCTTATAGCCCGTATCCTCGGCATTGCGGTACGTGATGCGGTCCCACTGAAGGCGCAGCCCCACAAGGTACGTGAACTTGCCGTACATATCCGACCAGCGGGTGTAGGCTCCCGAACTCTGCGTCCGATCGACGAACCAGATGCTCGACTGCGGGTCGAGCTGCCAGCTCCCGTCCTCGAAACGATGCACGGG
>CAMWGZ010000150.1 GCA_947173915.1 uncultured Alistipes sp. | reverse complement strand
ACCCTATGATTGTCTGCGTTTCGAAATTTTTTCCACTCTATACTGTGCCGATGGGCGCAATTATACGAAACGTATCGCTCCTACCCCTGACGCACATACATATCAGCAAATCGACACGTGTTTCGCGAGGCTGTGGCAATCTTTCTGCTCGGAAAAAGACCTTGATCCTGTGGCTTATGATGTATTCGGAGAATCCGATACGAGTATCAGGATCGACAATGGCGAGATTACGATAACCACAGAGTCGAATTGCCCGAAGGCCCAGCGGTACGTATTGCGCCCGCCGCGCGAGGATGAAGACTGCTTCGGCTTCGTCAACACACTCGGCGGTTTTGATACCTTGATGATGCAGGGTTCGACCATTCTGAAGCCGTCGGGAGAGATCGAGACGTTCACCAGCCGCGAAGTCGAACGCGAATTGTCGAGCGGTTATACCTCCCACTGGGAGGCTTCGACCGGCTATATCGACACCGAGCGTGCAGCCGCGCAGTACCAGGACTTCCTGAAGAGCCGCGACCGGTGGGTCTTTCGTGCCGGCCGGTGGCTGCGCATCGTCGTGGACGAATACAAGTTGGAGCATACGGCGCGCGAACTGAACGCCTATACCTTCAAATATCATCTCGCCGAGCGCAACGAACGCCGCTTTTACGAACGCATGGACCTCCCCGAAGTCGAACTACCAATCATTCTATAAGACATGCAGCGAATCCCGCAAAACTACCTATCCGATTTTCTGTTCGTCGAGACCTTCTACAAATACGACGCGTCGAACGAACCGGTCGTGGACAAGATCCCCGAATCGGGCATTGACTTCGAGTTCGTCTATCGAGCCGAAGATCATCGCACATTCATTGCAGGCCGCAGGAACGGAGTGTATTTCAATTGCCGCCCTGTCGACGAAGCCTCCGTCGAGGTCCATATCCCTCTTTCACGGCATCCGCTCGGATGCGGAGAACTCGTTCACGAACTACGGCTCTATACTCCGAACGCAGACTTTCCCGACGGAGTACAGCAGTTGCGCATTCCCCGGCCGACAGGAGTGATTCTTCATCGCGGAGCCTCCGCACCCTTGAAAGAGTCTTTTGTCGGGACGGCTCTTGCCGCAGCCATTCTTGACGGGAAATCGGCGTATCAGATTGCCCGTGATAAATATGGTTTCGAGGGGACGGAGGAGGAGTACATCACTGCGCCGCTTCTGGTTCTCGGAGCCCTGGACAATCTTCAGACAATAACCAATCAGGCAACCGAAGCAACCCGAAAAGCGGAAAAGGCGGCAATGGATACTGACAAGGTTCTCGGAGATCTGAATCAGCGTCTCACCTCGGCCGGGAATATCGTAAATGTTACTGCGGCGGTTCCTCTGACAGCAGGCTATTATACCTTGGCAACAGCCCTTGCAGCTGTAAATCCGGCCTTGCGGAGTGCCGGGCGATGGATCACTTTCGAATCGGCTGCCGATACCTGGATAACCTACCGATATAACGGGACAGCGTTCGACGAAACGGAGTGGCAGACGCCTGAAAATTGGACACTCCTGGCATTTCCTGTGCTTCATCCAGGCGACAATATCAGTATCCTGCTCAATGATGACGGCACTTATACGCTTTCGGCTACGCGTACGAATATTGCCGATTCTCTCGATGAACCGAATTCCGAAGTGGCTCTTTCGGCGCGCCAGGGCGGTATCCTGAATAAAAAAATAATTGACCTCGAAGGAAAAGTACCGGATGGCTGTATAATCGGCGACGACGGCCGCTTGTATTTGCTGCACCGAGGCGAAGTCATATCCGAGGGGATCAAATTGCCCATAAGCGGCGGCGGATTCTATAACGTGACACTGCTGCATCCGTTGCCTTCCGGCTATTACACAAAAGAGACAGCGGTAGCGGCTGTAGCTGATGCAGATCTTGAAGACGATGCCAAACCCGGTATGGTCATCACCTTCGAGTCGGCTGCCGGGAAATGGGAGGAATATCGGTTTACGGCAACTCTTCTCGAAGATTTTCCCCTTGAGGCTGCATGGACGCAATATGGAGGCTCGGGAACCGTGCGTCAGATCACATTCAACGGGAAGCCGTTGTCTGCGGATGAACAGGGCAATGTAAGTTTGCAGATGGAGCAGGTTACAGTCGACGAAACATTGGATGCGGCGTCTACGAACCCCGTGCAGAACTCTGCGGTGACGGCGAAGTTGCAGGAGGTGGAAGCCGGCACGGTGTTCGGGATGAATGCGGAGTTGAGCGAGGACGAATCGAGTGTACGTCTGTCGCTCACGAACAAGTCGGGAGCGGAGATCGCTTCGGTAGATCTTCCGGCCGGGGGTGGCGGCGGTGGCGGTGAGACGTCGACGACGAAAGTCGTTCTGAACGCCACCGTCGACCGGGGCGTGATCAAAGAGGGAGACAGCGCGCAGCTGACCTATACCTACGACCACCAGTACACCTCGGGTGACGATGCAGGCACATCGACGGGTCAGAAAGCCGAGATCGAAGTGCGCATCCTGCGCGGTTCGGTCCAGCTGTACCATCATACGACGCAGGAGGTATCGAAAGGCAGCTATACGTTCGACCTGACGCCCTATCTCCAGCCAGGTGTCACGGATGTCTACGTGCGCGCCACGACGACCGATCCCGAATCGGGACGCAAACAGTCGCGCCAGTCCTATGTCTCCGTTCGCGTAGTGACGCTCACGCTTTCGAGCAGCTACGATCTTGCAACGCGTCTTGCGGCCGGCGGCTACGGCGACAACGATACGGCCACGATCCCGTTTGCCGTGAACGGCTCGGGGACGAAAGTCGTCACGCTCTATGTGGACGGCGTTCAGACCGACACGCGTACGGTTTCGAAGTCGGGTACAACGAACGGCAGCTTCTCGCTCGTCATGTCGTCGCTTTTGGCCGGGCGGCACACCGTCCAGCTGGTGGCCGAATCGGTCATCGACGAGCAGACGACACTGCGTTCGGAGAGCCTCTACCTGGACCTGCTGCGCAGCGGCGGGGGCGGGTCGTTCATCGGCACTATGCACCGCTTCTCCGACGGCCGCATCTTTACGGAGGATCACCTCACGCCTCGGCTTACCGTCGGACAATACGAACAACTCGCCTTCGACTTCGTAGCCTACGATCCCGATCGCACCCCGGCTGTCGTGACCGTTTACCGCGATGACCAGGCAACACAGACGGTCTCCGTACCCCGTACGACCCAGACCTACACAAACCGGTTCCAAACACAAGGCGATCTGTCGTTGCGCCTGCAATGCAACGACGTGGAGTATGAACTGCCCGTCAGCGTCACGGCTTCGACACTCGACATCGAAGAGGCGACGGCCGGCCTGCGGCTCAAACTCTCGGCTGCCGGACGCTCGAATTCGGAAGAGAACCCCGCACAATGGAACTATGGCGACATCAAGACTTCGTTCGAGGGTTTCGACTGGAGCTCGAACGGCTGGACCGGCGATGCGCTTCGTCTGACTAACGGTGCGAAAATCGACATCGGCTATCGTCCTTTCGCAACGGATGCGACAACCGCGGGTGCTACCTATGAAATGGAGCTCAACTGTACGAATATCTCCGATCG
>CAMWGZ010000149.1 GCA_947173915.1 uncultured Alistipes sp. | reverse complement strand
TTACTGTCTCGTGGGCTCGGAGATGTTTATAAGACAAAGCAGCGAGATCTCCGCAAGGATTTTTTCATAACAAAATCGTTTTTCCTTTATCAAAATTAAGAAAATAAATTGTATTTTTACGGGACATATGGAAAAAAAGACAGCCGACACCATCCAGGTCATCTGCGAAAATACGAACGGCACGGCCGAGGTCCCGATGGGCACCACCCTACTCGAACTGCAGGCGATCCTGCACGTCGAAGGAGCCTATCCGATGCTCGCCGCCTTCGTCAATAACCGCATCAAGGAACTCAACTACAAGATATACCGTCCCGTAACAATCCGTTATATCGACATAACCTCGTTCGCGGGCATCCGGGTCTATCAGCGCACCATCTCGTTCATCCTGCAGAAGGCGGTACAGGAGCTTTTCCCCGACCGCACGCTCTACATCCGCCACTCGCTCGGAGCGAGCGGGTTCTACTGCGAGATCTCGGGCTTCGCCCCCATCCCCGCCGAGCATCTGGAGTCGATCAGGACCCGCATGCGGGAGATCGTCGCCGCCGACCTGCCGATCCGCTGCACCAAGATGCGGACCGAGGCCGTGCGCAAGGTCTATGAGGAGTTCGCACTCGACGACAAGATCGCCCTGCTCGACTCCCGCCCCCGGCTTTACAGCAAACTCTACGCCATAGAGCGCACGCCGGGCTACTTCTACGGAGCGCTTACCCCCTCGACCGGCTACACGCCGCTGTTCGACCTGACACCCTATTACAACGGCTTCTTCATCGCCCTGCCGCTGCGCACGGCCCCCGAGCGGCTCCACCGCACGGTCCATCAGGAGAAGATGTTCGACGTATTCCGCCAGTATCAGTCGTGGGTGGAGATCATGGGCGTGCCGACCGTCGGACGGCTCAACTCGAAGGTCCTCGAGGGCGACGCGAGCGAGCTGATCAAGATCGCCGAGGCGTTCCATGAGAACGAACTGGCCAAGGTGGCCGCCCGGGTCGCCGATGCCAACCGCCGGCGGAGCGTGCGGCTGGTGCTGATCTCGGGTCCCTCCTCCAGCGGCAAGACCACCTTCGCCAAACGGCTGGGCGTGCAGCTGCGCGTGCTGGGCTTCAACCCGGTGCTGATCTCGCTGGACGACTACTTCGTCGAGCGGGTCCAGACCCCCCGCGACGAAAACGGCGAGTACGACTACGAGGCGCTCGAGGCCATCGACCTGAAACAGTTCAACGACCACCTCCAGCGGCTCGACCGGGGCGAGAGCGTCGCCATTCCGCGCTACGACTTCATCACGGGCACCCGCCAGTGGCACGACAACCCGCTGCGGCTCGACGACCGCTCGATCCTGATCGTCGAAGGCATCCACGGACTCAACCCGGCGCTGACCCCCAGCGTGGCGGACGAGCGCAAATTCAAGATCTACGTCTCCTGCTTCACTTCGGTGGCGCTCGACAACGTCTCGCGCATCGCCACCTCCGACAACCGGCTGCTCCGCCGCCTCACGCGCGACTTCCGCACCCGGGGCAGCGACGCGCTGGCCACCCTCTCGCGCTGGGAGAGCGTCCGCCGGGGCGAGGAGAAGCACATTTTCCCCTATCAGGAGAATGCCGACGTGATGTTCAACTCGTCGCTTTTCTACGAAATATCGGTGCTGCGCCCCTTCGCCGAGTCGATACTCCGCACGGTGCCCGACACGGTGCCCGAATACGGCGAGGCACGGCGCATGCTCAAGTTCCTCGACAACTTCATTCCGATCGACCCCGCCGAGATCCCGCCCACGTCGCTGCTGCGGGAGTTCATCGGCGGCAGCAGCTTCAAATACTGACAAGACAACTCAATAATTCATAACGCTATGTTCGACAAATTTTCCGAACGCCATATCGGTGTTACCAATCCCGAGGATCTGAAAGCGATGCTTTCGGTCATCGGCGTCGCTTCCGTCGATGAACTGATCGCACAGGTCATCCCGCAATCCATCCGCCTCAAGCAGCCGCTCGCCCTGCCCGAAGGCATGAGCGAATACGAGTTCGCCGCACACATTCAGGCCCTCGCGGCCAAGAACCGCGTCCTGCGCTCGTTCATCGGCATGGGCTACTACCCCTGCGCCGTGCCCGCCGCCATCGTGCGCAACGTCTTCGAGAACCCCGCGTGGTACACCTCCTACACCCCCTATCAGGCCGAAATCTCGCAGGGCCGTCTGGAGGCGCTGCTCAACTTCCAGACCGCCGTGATCTCGCTCACGGGCATGGAGATCGGCAACTGCTCGCTGCTCGACGAGGCTACCGCCGCCGCCGAAGCGATGCTGATGATGTTCTCGCTCCGCTCGCGCGAGGCGGTCAAGGAGGGACGCAACCAGCTCTTCGTCGATCGCAACATCTTCCCCCAGACGCTCGACGTGCTGCTCACGCGCAGCGAACCGTTCGGCATCGAGCTGATCATCGACGACTACGACACCTATGAATTCTCCGGCAAGGAGTTCGGCGCGATCCTCCAGTATCCCGCCGCCGACGGTGCGGTGCGCGACTACGCCGCCTTCACGCAGGCGGCCCACGAGCGGGGTGCGCTCGTCACGGCCGTCGCCGACCTGCTCTCGCTGGCGCTGCTGAAAGCTCCGGGCGAGTGGGGTGCCGACATCGCCGTCGGCTCGACGCAGCGTCTGGGCATTCCGATGGGCTTCGGCGGTCCGAGCGCCGGCTACATGACTACGCGCGAGGCCTACAAGCGCAACATGCCGGGCCGCATCATCGGCGTATCGGTCGATCGCCTCGGCAACAAGGCGTTGCGCATGGCGCTCCAGATGCGCGAGCAGCACATCAAGCGCGAGCGCGCCACCTCGAACATCTGCACCGCGACGGCGCTCATGGCCTCGATGGTGGGCTTCTACTGCATCTACAACGGTGCCGAAGGATTGCGCCGCGCCGCACGCACGGCACACTCGGCCGCCGTCACGGTCGCCAAGGCACTTGAGGCGCTCGACTACAAACTCGCCGCACGCGAATTCTTCGACACGCTCGACATCGAGGCCGAAGCCGCCGTTGTGCAGTCGCTGGCACTCGAACGGGGCATCAACTTCTACTATCCGTCGGAGGATCGGGTGCGCCTCTCCTTCGACGA
This sequence comes from uncultured Alistipes sp., assembly GCA_947173915.1. Lineage (GTDB taxonomy): Bacteria > Bacteroidota > Bacteroidia > Bacteroidales > Rikenellaceae > Alistipes. The sequence continues at coordinate 508 of CAMWGZ010000149.1, read as the reverse complement.
GGTAACGACCCCCGAGGAGATCGAGAGCGTCGTGGCGATCTTCGCCGAAGCCAAGGGCCGGAAAGCCAAGGCGGTCAAACTCTCGGACGAGAGCGTCATCCCCACCGCCCTGCGCCGCGGCTCGGAGTTCCTGACCGAGTCGGTCTTCAACAGCTACCGCTCCGAAAGCGACCTGATGCGCTACATCAAGCGCCTCGAGCTGCGCGACATATCGCTGGCCAACTCGATGATCTCGCTGGGCTCGTGCACCATGAAGCTCAACGCCGCAGCCCTCATGCAGCCGCTCTCGCTCGCCGGCTTCCAGAACATCCACCCGTTCGCTCCCGCCGACCAGACGGAGGGCTACCGCGAGATGATCGACACGCTGGCCGCCGACCTGGCGACCATTACCGGCTTCGCCGCCTGCTCGCTGATGCCCAACTCGGGTGCCGCAGGCGAATACACGGGCCTGATGGTCATCCGCGCCTACCACCAGAGCCGCGGCCAGGGCTACCGCAACGTGGTGCTC
>CAMWGZ010000148.1 GCA_947173915.1 uncultured Alistipes sp. | reverse complement strand
AGCGGGAGTATCTAAGGCGAAGCCAAAGATACGAAAAGTCGAGGAGGAGCACGAGCAATCCTGCTTGTATTTTGCCAGGGGCGGGAGTATCTGAGGCGCAGCCGAAGATACGGAAAGTCGAGGGGCGGACGCAGGCTCGCTCGCATTTTGCCGGGGCGGGCGCGGCCGGGGGCTGTCGCTTCGGTCGCACGGGGGCCTTTATCCTCGGGAAATGAGCGGCAGCGTGCGGGCGATTCTTGCGGCGATGATGTCGGTGTAGAGGGCCTCCCCGCAGCCTGAGAGGGAGGTAATGCCCCGGTGGTCGAAGTAGAAGAGTTCGTCGAACCGGGCGAGCTGCTCCCGGCCGATCTCCTGCTCGGTAACGCCGAGGCGGGCGGCATCAATGGCCCGCAGGGCCTGGTCGCGTTCGATGCTCGCGGGGGCCGGAGGGGTGTAGATTCGCTCGCCCAGCACGGCGAACAGCGGTGCGTCGTCGGCCGCGCGCACCAGGTCGCGGCGGTCGCATCGGATGACGGTGGAGGCTCCGACGTTGCGGACCAGTGCCTTGGCCCAGCGGAGCGCCTCCAGGCGCGCCGAGGTCGGCCGGTCTCCGAAGGGGATTTCGTAACGGAGCGGAGCGGCTTCGGGGCGGAGCGAGCGCAGGGCGTAGCCGTCGTAGAGCGAGGGGGCCGACGGCACGAGCCGAAGCTCCTTGTCGGCCGTCGCCTCGATGCGGACGAACGAGGAGACCGAGGCAGGCTGCCGGTTGGCTTCGAGCAGCGCGGCGATCTGCCGTTCGATCTGCTGCGGGTTGTGCCGGAGGTCGTAACCGAAGAACGCCCGGACGTACTGGCCGAGCAGCGCCGTGTGTTGCGGCAGCAGGAGCGGCCGGCCGCGGCGGACATGCACCGTCTGGTAGATGAAAGGTGTCGGGGCGGGCGGCAGCTTCTCCGGCGCTCCGTTGCGGAGCAGGCAGGCCATCAGGGAAGCAGGATTTTGAGCAGCAACTCGCGCAGCAGCTCTCCGTCGGGGGCGCTGCCGGCGTTCAGCCCCTTGGATTTGGCATCGTATTCGCGCAGCAGCCCCAGGATGCGGAAGACGTTGCGGTTGTCCCAGCGGGCCGCCGTCTGCTTGATTTCGTTCAGGACGTAGGGGCTGCCGGTCTTCAGAAGCCCCATCAGTTCGGCATCCGGGGGAAAGGCCGTTCCCCTGCGGCGGCTGAGCCAGCGCAGGTAGTTGATGCGGAAGATGTCGCGGAACTGTCCGAAGAGCGTCATGATCGTGACCAGCAGCGGATTCTCCTTCGGGTTGCGGGCGAAGTGGTCGGCGATGCGCAGCGCCTGTTCGAGGTTTTGCGACGTGACGGCCCGGCACAGCTCGAAGTTGTTGAAATCTTTCGAAATGCCGATGTTGCGTTCGATGTGCAGGTCGGTAATGGTGCGTGTGCCTTCGGGCAGGGAGAGGAGCAGCTTGTCGAGCTCGTTCGAGATCTTCGCGATGTCGGTGCCCAGGTGGTCGGTCAGCATGGCGAGCGCCTTGCGGTCGATCGAGCACCCCTTTGCGGCGATGAACTGTGCGAGCCATCCGGCGATCTCGTAGTCGCGCGGGCGCACCGATTCGAGGACGGCACCTCCGGCGGCGATGCTTTTGTAGAGCTGCGAGCGTTTGTCGAGGCTCTTCTCCTTGTGGCAGATTACCAGGATCGTCGCGGGCGAGGGGTGGGCGGTGTAGAGCGCGAGTTTGTCGAGGCCGCGCAGCTGCTGGGCCTCCTTGATCACCACCACCTGCCGCGCCCCCATCATGGGCATCTGCCGGCAGAGGTTTACCGCCTGCCCGGCATCGGTCTCGCGGCCGTAGAGGGTCGTGAGGTTGAAAGCCCGCTCCTCCTCGCTGAGGGCCTTCGCGGCGATCAGTTCGCTGAGCGTGTCGATGAAGTAGCTCTCTTCGCCCATGAGCAGGTAGAGGGGGGCGAGCCGTCCGGCGGCGACCTCCGTGCGCAGGCGTTCGAACTCCGCCGCCGTATCCTTGAATTTCACGCTGCTTTTGGCCATATCTCTCAGACGATCTCTTTGATGATGCGCAGCACGTTCTCCGTGCGGTCGGTAATGCGGTAGCGGTCGTCGATGCGGCGGCCGACGACCCACACGATCTCGTCGCCCGACACGAGCACGAACTGCCGGGCCTTTTCCGGCAGCGAGACCTTGCAGTCCTTGAGGAAGTCGCCGATCTTCTTGCGGCCCGTCATGCCGTAGGGGACGAACCAGTCGCCTTCGCGCCAGCGGCGCGCCGTAAGCGGGTAGCGGAGCTTGTCGGCATCGATCTGGGCGATGTGCTCGGGGGTGCCGAAGTGCTGTACGGTGTCGATGTCGCAGGTCTCGAAGTAGAGCACCGAGTTGCCGCAGTAGCAGCGCGACGCTCCCGCCGCTATGGTCACTTCGCACGGGTCCTCCGTCGAGATGGGGACCACGATGATCCGTCCCCGGTCGATGTAGGCCGCGTGCGACTTGGAGTAGAAGCGCTTGCCGGTGGTGCCCTGTTCGAGCGCCCGGAAGAGCGCGTCGGTCACGTCGCCCTTGAAGGCGTAGGCCGAATTGAGCAGCTCGAAGACGACGAAGTTGAGGGGGAAGGCGCGGTCGATGCGGTCGATGTGGATCGTGTCCATCCCCGCTTCGTGCGTGACCACCTCGGCGCGGATGCGTTCGATGCCGTGGTTGATGAAGAGCTGCGCATCGGTCAGCCGCCCCAGGTTGCCGCGCATCAGGTCGGTGAATTTGGGGCAGATCTCCCGGATGCGGGGGATGAGTCCCAGCCGGATCTTGTTGCGCAGGTATTTGGTCGAGCGGTTCGACGAATCCTCCCGGAAGGGGATGCGTTGCGAGACGGCGTATTCGAGGATCTCCTTGCGCGAGGCGAACATGAGCGGGCGGATCAGCCGTCCGTTGTGGGCGGTTATTCCGGTCAGTCCCCGCAGGCCGGTGCCCCGCAGCAGGTTGATGAAGAAGGTTTCGACCGAGTCGTCGATGTGGTGGGCGATGGCGGTAACGGTGTAGCCGTGCTCGCGGCTCAGCTCGTCGAACCAGGCGTAGCGCAACCGCCGCGCGGCCATCTCCATCGACTCGCCCGTGCGCTCCATCTCGCGCTTGGTCTCGAAACGTTTGTTGTACCAGGGGACTCCGTATTTTTCGGCTTCGAGGCGTACCAGCTCCTCGTCCTCCTCGCTCTCCTCGCCGCGCAGCTGGAAGTTGCAGTGCGCCACGCCGATGCGGTAGCCGCTTCGGACGAAGAGCGAGAGCATGACCATCGAGTCCACGCCGCCCGAGACGGTCAGCAGGATCCGGTCTTCGGGGGTGGCGAGCGCGTTGTCGCTGAGGTAACGGCGGAAATTGTCCAGCAGATTCATCGTCGGAACGGTTACAGGATATTGACCTCCGGTTCGATCTCCACGCCGAAGCGTTCGAGCACCCGCTGCCGGACCGTGCGGGCGAAAGCGAGGATCTCGCCTCCGTCGGCACCGCCCAGATTGACCACCACCAGCGCCTGCCGGGGGTGGATGCCGACGCGGCCGAGGCTCCAGCCCTTGAGTCCCGTGCGGTCGATGAGCCAGCCGGCTGCCAGCTTGATGCGGTCGGGGTCGGCGGTGGGGTAGTG
>CAMWGZ010000147.1 GCA_947173915.1 uncultured Alistipes sp. | reverse complement strand
ACGTAGCGCCGCGGAACGAATCGCCGATGACGTTATGCACGGCCATGTCGGCCGTGTAGCTCGAACCGTCGTAGATGTTCGAGGTCTCGCGGTAGGGAGAGTCGGTGCCCGACACGTCGTGGTGGTCGCGACCCAGCACCACCGGAGCCGAGATGCGGCCGTCGGCGATCGCCTTGTTGAAGGCCAGCGCGATCTTGGTGCGTCCCTCGCTGTCGGCGTAGAGGATGCGCGCCTGCGAGCCTACGACCAGCTTGTTCTTGCCGGCCTCCTTGATCCAGTGGATGTTATCCTCGAGCTGGCCGGCGATGTCGGCGGGAGCCGTCTTGCGGATCTCCTCCAGCACCTCGGCAGCCAGGCGGTCGGTCGTCTCCAGGTCTTCGGGCTTACCCGAAGTACACACCCAGCGGAAAGGACCGAATCCGTAGTCGAAGAACATGGGACCCATGATATCCTGTACGTAGGAGGGATAGCGGAAACGTCCGTTTTCGCCCATGATCTCGGCACCGGCGCGCGACGACTCAAGCAGGAAGGCATTGCCGTAGTCGAAGAAGTACATGCCGTTGGCCGTGAGTTTGTTGATCGCGGCGACCTGACGGCGCAGCGACTCCTGGACACGCTTCTTGAACTCCTCGGGATCCTCGGCCATCATGCGGTTGGACTCCTCGTAGCTCAGTCCGACGGGATAGTAGCCGCCGGCCCAGGGGTTGTGCAGCGAGGTCTGGTCGGAACCCAGATCGACCTGGTAGCCGTCGGCAGCCAGGCGCTCCCACAGATCGACCACATTGCCCTGGTAGGCCAGCGATACGGCCTCCTTCTCCTGCTGGGCCTTGCGGGCGCGTGCCAGCAGCTCGTCGAGCGAGGTGTACACCTCATCGACCCAGCCCTGCGAGTGGCGCGTATGGACGGCTTTGGGGTTGATTTCGGCCGTGATGCTGACCACGCCCGAGATCACGCCCGCCTTGGGCTGAGCACCCGACATGCCGCCCAGACCGGCCGTCACGAACAGCATGCCGCGAATGTCCTTCCGCTCCTCGGTAAGCCGCTTGCGGGCGGCGTTGAGCACCGTGATGGTCGTGCCGTGCACGATACCCTGCGGGCCGATGTACATATAGGAACCGGCCGTCATCTGACCGTACTGCGAGACACCCAGTGCGTTGAAACGCTCCCAGTCGTCGGGCTTCGAGTAGTTGGGGATGACCATGCCGTTGGTAACGATCACGCGCGGCGCGTCGGGATGCGAGGGGAAGAGTCCCATCGGGTGGCCCGAATACATGACGAGCGTCTGCTCGTCGGTCATCTGCGAAAGATACTGCATCGTGAGCAGGTACTGCGCCCAGTTCTGGAACACGGCACCGTTGCCGCCGTAGGTAATCAGCTCGTGGGGATGCTGCGCGACCGCCTTGTCGAGGTTGTTCTGGATCATGACCATGATCGCAGCCGCCTGGCGCGACTTGTGGGGATACTCGTCGATCGGACGGGCGTACATCTCGTAGTCGGGACGGAAGCGGTACATGTAGATGCGTCCGTACTCGTTCAGCTCCTGGGCGAACTCCCGGGCCAGCACCGCATGGTGCTCGGCCGGGAAGTAACGCAGCGCGTTGCGGATGGCGAGGACGCGCTCCTCTTCCGAAAGTATCTCTTTACGCTTGGGGGCGTGGTTGATCGTCGGATCATAGGGCTTCGGTGCGGGCAGCTCCTGCGGGATGCCTGCCTTGATCTGCTCCTGAAATTCCTTTACTGTCATCGTTCTGTATGGTTTTGGATTATTTGATTTTGCTCTCTACGATCTCCAGGATTTCGCGCTCGGCCTTCTCCGCCTCGGCGACGATCCGGTTCGCCTCGCCGATCAGCTCTTCAGCCACGGCACGGTCTTTCAGACCCGCAGCGTTGATCTTCACGTTCAGGCAGGCACCGATCACCGCGCTGCGGGCAGCCAGTGCGCCTACGCCGGCATCCGTTACCGAATTGGGATTGCCCTGCTCGGCCATCGCGCGGACGATCTCGAATACGCGGAACGAGGTCTGCATCGTACGCAGGGGGACCTGCGTCGCATAGAGCGTAGCCTCCTGCAGCGCCGCGCTGCGGGCCGCCTTCTCCTCGTCGGTGCCCTTCGGCATCGAGAATACGTTCATGATGCGGTTGAACGCCTCGGTATCCTCATCGACCAGATGGAGCAGCTCGCCCATCAGCTTGTGTCCCTTGTCCGCCCAGTCGGAGAACTCCTCCCAGCGGGCATCCCAGCCGGGCTTGTGCGACGACAGGTTGGCGACCATCGTACCCAGGGCCGCACCCAGCGCGCCCATGTAGGCCGAGATCGAACCTCCGCCCGGAGCAGGCGACTCGCTGGCGGTCTCCTCGGCGAAACCGGTGCAGGTCAGATCGACCAGCTTCTTTTTCTTGTTGTCGGCCTCGATCAGGAACTCGATGACCTTCTCTTCCGGATTGAACGGCTTCAGTTCGTCGAGTCCCATCGACTTGATGGCGATGCGGATGATCTCCTCCTCCGAAATGCCGGTCGAACGCTCCTGCTTTTTCAGGAAGTAGCGGCCCGCCTCGATCAGCGTGCGCTTCGGGATCAGACCGACGATCTCCGTGCCGGTCACGCGCACGCCCCGCTCGTTGGCGGCACGGCATACCTCGTCGAAAGCGACATGCAGCGGCGTGACCGAAATGTTGGTGATGTTCATCGAGACCTGTGCGATCTGGTACTCGTCGATGAACCAGCCGATGGCCTTGGTGGCCTTCAGCGTACCGGGCTTCATGATCGTCTTGCCGTTCTCGTCCTTCAGGGGCTTGCCCACGGGCGAACCGCCCTCGCGTACCGGACGGCCCTTTTCGCGCACGTCGAAAGCGATGGCGTTGGCGCGGCGGGTCGAGGTGGTATTGAGGTTGTAATTGACGGCGATCAGGAAGTCGCGCGCACCGACAGCCGTAGCACCCGTGCGGGCCACCCCTTCGTCGAAGGGACGGTCGCCGAAATCGGGACCCTTGCCCTCGTGGTTCATCTTCTCGGGCAGCGCCTCGTACTCGCCGGCACGGCACACCGCCAGGTTGCGGCGCTCCGGAGTGAAGGCGGCAGCCTCGTAGCAGTAGGTCGGAACGTGCAGTTCGTCGGCGATCCGTTTCGCCAGCTGGCGGGCCAGCTCCGCACACTCCTCGAGCGTAATGCCGGCGATGGGGATCAGCGGGCAGACATCCGTCGCACCCATGCGGGGATGCGCTCCCTTGTGGTTACGCATATCGATCACTTCGGCAGCCTTCTTGACACCCTGGAACGCAGCCTCCAGCACCGCTTCCGGCTCGCCGACGAACGTCACGACCGTGCGGTTGGTGGCCTCTCCCGGATCGACATCGAGCAGTTTCACACCCTCGACAGCCTCAATGGCAGAAGTAATTTGCTGAATGACAGCTTTGTTTCGTCCCTCACTGAAATTGGGGACGCATTCGATGATACGTTTTTCCATCTTTTTATAAAATGTGTTTGAATATTTTTAAATTATAAAAAATACATACTGACTTACAAATATAGAAAATAATCGGCTACCCCAGCCAAAAAAACGGCGCTTCTCTGTAAAAAAAATCGATGCGGCGGAAAAATCCCCCCGTTTTTCCCGCCGCACCGCTCCTCCCGCCGGGCACCGCAGGATACGAAAACGGGCCGGAACTGCAGTTCCGGCCCGTTT
>CAMWGZ010000146.1 GCA_947173915.1 uncultured Alistipes sp. | reverse complement strand
TCATACGAGATCTAGTACGGTCTCGTTGGCTCGGTGATGTTTATAAGAGACAGACTCTCCGGTTCGATGTAGAACTCGACGAGCAGCGGCGTAAAAGGCAGCACCTCGGTAACCACCGTCGTCGTTGCGGAGGCATCCGCATTATAGGAGTTATTGACGGAGGCGTTGTAGAGTCCGTCCATATAGTTGCCGTAGAAATTGTCGTAATAGTTGTAGCGGTCGTAATAGTTGCTGCCTCCGTAATAGCTGTTCATCTGCCCGTAATAGTTCATCAGGGCATAGGTGGCGGTGTAATCGGTCGAAGTGTCGGTCTGGGTGGTGCCGACGATGCCGTTCGAGCCGTAGGCGTTGCTCGAAGTGGTCAGCAGCGCACCCCACTGGCCGTAACGGAAATAGGGCAGCGCATAGTACCAGGCGGCGATCTGGGCCGACTTGTTTACCGACGGGTTGTAGCTCATTACCGTACCCTCCTTTTCGACCTCGCCGTAAACGATCTGCTTTACCTCGTCGATGTTGGTCGATTGCACGAATCCGTCCAGGAAACGGACGATGTACCAGACGCGCAGGGTCTTCTCCGGATCGACCGGCTCCCCGGGTTCGTCGGTGCCGAACCGCTCGACGAGCGCCCGGTTGATGCGGCGGTCGATCTCATCGGCCCGCTGCTGCGAACCCACGTAAGGGGCCGTGTAGGCGAACAGGCCGCGCGCGTCGTCCGCCGGCGAGAAGGAGGTGTTGTAATAGACCTGGGCCGCCTCTTCGGAGGCGATCCGCCAGACATACGTTCCCGACTCCGCATCGGCCGCCGACTCCTCGGGGGCCTTCGGCACGGTAGGATCCAGCCGTCCGTTCGCCTCCGCGAACGCATCGACGGCCAGTCCTTCGTTCTCGACCGGATTGCGCACCCGCTCCTTCACGTCGAGCCAGGCGATCATCGGATGGTTGGCGCTGAGCTGGTACTGCCCCTCGTAGCCGCCGTCGCCGTTGGCGCTGCCCGTGGAGACGATCGTGGCGGGCATGTAGAGGACCACCTGCGCATCCTTGCGCAGCTCTACCTCGCGCGGAAGCCCCCGTTCGGAAGCATACTTCTCGCCCAGCGTCAGGACGTTGCGCATCGACAGATGCACCCCTTCCCGGAACGCACTCTCGGAAAGCTCGTCGCTGAACTGATAGTAGGGCACGTAGTGGGTGTATCGGGTAAAGGTTCCCTGCTGCAAGGCATAGATAGAATCGCGCGTCAGGCAGACGTTGCCCTGCAGGTCGCGGCCCGTAATGTCGTAGCGCACCCAGGCCTCCGTCTCGCGCAGGGCCGTATCGGCCAAATCGCCCACAGCGATCACATCGACGTAGTAGCCGCCGTCCTCCTGGTAGTTCTCCAACAGTTCGGGACGGTTCTGCCGCATCCAGGCGGCCAGCGCCTTGCGCTGCGTATCCTCGGGATAGGTGTTGTCCTGATTCTCGGCGCACGCGACACAGAGCAGCGTCAGAAGCGACAGGGAAATCGAACGGATCGTCTTATTCATAATCATTCATTGGATTTTCGGACCGAATCAATCGTATAGAAAAAAGCCACGGCGCTCTCCTCGGGAACCGTTCCCAGCGGAGCATCGCCGTAAGCCATGTCGTAAGCCATATAGACCTCCACCGTGTCGCGTTCGCGACACCCCGGCAGCGCGAGCTGCACGCCCCGGATCAGCGCATTGTCCCCCACACGCGCCTTCAGCGGCTCGAACGACCAGTAGGTGGTGTTCAGGCCGGCATCCATCAGCGCTTCGCGCAGCGTCACGTCGTTGGTCAGCAGCGGCATCGTCTGCCCGGTAATCGCCCTGTTCTGGAAGAGGTAGGCCCAGAAGATCAGCTCCACCTCGTCCCCGATCTCGACCTCGGGCCGCGCCGCACGCTCCTCGTCGTAATAGTGACGGATGTACCGGTAAACGGAGGGGCCGAAAGTGACGTAAAACTCCACCGGGACGCTCGACTCTTCGGCCTCCTGCTCCGAGACCAGGCGCGGCGAGTGCGTCCCCGTGAGGAAGCTCTCGATACTCCCCTGCTGACTCGGCAGCACATCCTCCTCCTTCACGCAGCCGCCCGCGGCAGCGAGCAGCGCCAGAAGCAGCGCGGTGCGCAACATGATATGGAATCTTCGTTCGGCCATAAATCGTGCAAATTTAAACAAACCCCTGCGACTTGCAAAATTCTCCTCCGGAAAACAATACGGGATTTCCTGCGTTTTAGTATCCGGCCGGCCCGTTTTTTCCCGTGCCGGCCCGCCCGAGCCATCCGAAACGCCGCCGCACGGCTGCCGGACTTACAGTCGCTTGAGCGACATGCGCACCAGCTCCTCGACCCGGATATCGGGCATCTCGCGCCGCACGGCCCGCACCGCCTTCTCGGCCGCCGTGCGGGCGAAGCCGAGCATGACGAGCGCCGCGACGGCCTCCTCGCCCACGCTGTCCGCCTCGGCGGCCGGAGCGGCCCCGCCTGCGGAGAAGGTGGCCATGCGGCCGCTCAGCTCGACGATGATCTTCTGCGCCGTCTTGATGCCCAGCCCCTTCACGTTCTTGAGCAGCCCCGCGTTTCCGGTGGCGATGATCCGCTGCAACTCGCCGGGCGAATAGGTCGAGAGAATCATGCGCGCCGTGTTGCCGCCCACGCCCGACACCCCGATCAGCATCCGGAACAGCTCCCGCTCCTCCTTCGACGAGAAGCCGAACAGCACCCGCGCATCCTCGCGCACGGCATAGTGGACATAAAGTTTCGTCTCCCGGCAGTGCTCGACGGCCGAGAAGGTTTGCAGCGAGATCTGGAGGTAGTACCCCACGCCCGCCACGTCCAGCACCGCATGCGTCGGATCCAGCTCCGCGACCGTGCCCGAAATATATTCATACATACGAAAATCCCAATTTCGAATAGGTTCGGACAAAAATACGGAATTTTTACCTACCTTTGCATTCCGAAGCGAATTTTTAATTTAATACGACGACGATAACATGAAAAGAATTTTCTTTACGGCAGCCATGCTGTTGGCGCTGGTCTCCTGCGACACGCAGCGAAACGGCACCGAAGCGACGGAAGCGGCGACCGATCCGCAGGAGGTCGCAGTGCACGATCTGGCCTACGTGCAGGTCGAAGCCGTGCTGAGCCAGTGCGACCTCTACCAGACCGAAGGCATCGCCCTCAAGGAGAAGACCGAGAAGGCGCAGCAGAGCTGGGCGCGCAAGGAACAGAACTTCAGCTACGAGATGGCCCAGCTGCAGGAGAAATACCAGAAAGGCCTCATCACGACGGCCAACGCCCAATCGACCGAGCAGGACATCCAGCGCCGCGTAGCCGCCTACCAGAGCCAGGCGCAGAAAGAGGCACAGACGCTCGACGAGGAGAATTTCGTATTCTCGAACCGGGCGCAGGATCTGCTGCGCCGTGCCGTGCGGAGCCTCAACACCGACGGCCGCTACAAGATGATCGTCAATGCCAACGCACTGATCGAGGCCGACACGACGCTCGACATCACGCCGGCCGTGCTTCAGGAGGTCAATCGCCTCTACGCGCTGGAGAAAAAGGAGAAATAGAGCGGACGACATCCGCAGGGAGAACCGGAAAAAGGAGGGTGCGACCAGTGATCGCATCCTCCTTTTCCGTTCGCCCCGGCCACGAGGCGGTCCCCCTCCGGAACCGCCCCTCATTCCG
>CAMWGZ010000145.1 GCA_947173915.1 uncultured Alistipes sp. | reverse complement strand
ATCTACAACGCCGCGTGCGAACCCTACCTGCAGCAGCTCTGCCGGATGCTCAACCGCATGGGTGCCAAGATCTCGGGCATCGCCTCCAACCTGCTGGTCATCGAGGGTGTCGGGGAGCTGGGCGGCACGGAGCATACGCTGCTGCCCGACATGATCGAGGTGGGCAGTTTCATCGGTCTGGCGGCCATGACCCGCTCCGAGCTGACGATCCGCGACGTGTCGTACGAGAATCTGGGCATCATCCCCGCGCAGTTCGCCCGCATGGGCATCCGCTTCGAGCAGCGGGGCGACGATATTTTCATTCCGCAGCAGGAGCACTACAGCATCGAGAGCTTCATGGACGGCTCGATCATGACCATCGCCGATGCCCCCTGGCCGGGGCTGACACCCGACCTGCTGTCGGTCTTCCTGGTGGTGGCGACCCAGGCCAAAGGGTCGGTGCTGATCCACCAGAAGATGTTCGAGAGCCGTCTGTTCTTCGTCGATAAGCTCATCGACATGGGGGCGCAGATCATCCTGTGCGATCCCCACCGGGCGACGGTCATCGGCCACGACCACCGCTTCCGGCTGCGGGCCACGCGCATGACTTCGCCCGATATCCGCGCCGGCGTGGCGCTGCTCATCGCCGCCATGAGCGCCGAAGGGGTCAGCACGATCCAGAATATCGAGCAGATCGACCGGGGCTATGCCGATATCGATACCCGCCTGAACGCTCTGGGGGCCCGCATAACCCGTCTGGACGACTGCTGATCCATCTCTGCTTCGGCCGGCTTCGCGTCTGCCGCAGCCTGCCGGGCTGCGGCGGTCGTTTTCGGTGCGGCGGTGTGCAGTCGGAGGATAACTGAAATAAACGAATCGAATCTATGTTTCTGGAAAATGCCAGCCGCAAGGGTTGGGTCGAAGTGATCTGCGGATCGATGTTCTCGGGCAAGACCGAGGAGCTGATCCGCCGCCTGAAGCGGGCCGAGTTCGCCCGCCAGCGGGTCGAGATATTCAAGCCGCGCATCGATGTGCGCTATTCCGAGTCGGAGGTGGTCTCGCACGAGGGGAGCACGATCCGCTCCACGCCGGTCGATTCGGCGCAGGCGATCCTGCTCATGGCCTCGGGGGTCGATGTGGTGGGCATCGACGAGGCGCAGTTCTTCGACGAGGGAATCACGGAGGTGTGCCGCCGGCTGGCCGACAGCGGCGTGCGGGTCATCGTCGCCGGCCTCGACATGGACTTCACGGGCCGGCCGTTCGGCCCGATGCCGGCGCTGATGGCGACGGCCGAGTACGTCACGAAGGTCCATGCGATCTGCGTGCGCTGCGGCAACCTGGCCCACCACTCCCACCGCCTGACGGGCGACGAGAAGCAGGTCATGCTCGGTGCGCAGGACTGTTACGAGCCGATCTGCCGCCACTGCTTTGCCGAGCTGCGGCGCGAGGAACAGATGTCCGACACGGAAAGCAAACGTTAAAATGGAGGCACAGTCGGTTCGGGAGGCGATGAATCGTTGCGGAGCAGCGGGGCATCCGTTTCTCTTCGGCGTGGATTTCGAGCTGCGCGAAGGGTTCTTCGTGGAGAATCCCTGCGGGGAGGCTGCTACCGATATCCGCTTCGTCTGCGGTGCCGCGGGCAACGCCTGCGGGCCGGAGCCGGGGGAGCACTCCGCCGAAGGCCGCATCGAGATCGTGCGGAGCGACCGCGCGGCCTACCTGCGCCGCTTCGACCGCATCCGCCGGGGGCTGTTGCGGGGCGATACTTTCCTGGCCAACCTGACAGAGCGGACACCGGTGCGGTGCGATCTTTCGCTCGAAGAGATTTTCCGCCGCACGCAGGCGCGCTACAAGCTGCTGCTGCCCGGCCGGGCGGTCTGCTTCTCGCCCGAGTGTTTCGTGCGGATCGAGCAGGGGCGTATCCGCTCTTTCCCGATGAAGGGGACCATCGACGCCTCGCGTCCCGGGGCCGAAGCCGAACTGCTGGCCGACTACAAGGAGACGTGCGAGCACCGGACCATCGTCGATCTGATCCGCAATGACCTGAGCCGTGTGGCCGACCGCGTGCGTGTCGAGCGGTTCCGCTATGTCGAGCCCATCGCCACCTCGCGGGGCGAGATCCTTCAGACCAGTTCCGAGATCGTCGGCACGCTTCGCGCCGGCTGGCAGGAGGAGCTGGGCGACATCCTCTTCAGTCTGCTGCCTGCCGGCTCCATTTCGGGAGCGCCCAAGGAGGCGACCCTCCGGCTCATCCGCGAGGCGGAGCAGCGGCCGCGCGGTTTCTACACCGGGGTGTTCGGCTATTTCGACGGCCGCGACCTCGACAGCGGGGTGCTCATCCGCTACGTCGAGCAGGATGCCGGCGGACTCTGGTTCCGCAGCGGCGGGGGCATTACGATCCACAGCGACCCGCAGGCCGAGTACGACGAGGTGCTGACCAAAATCTACCTTCCTCTGGCCGATGGCGACTGATCCTTTTTCTGCGTTCGGCGCTGGGCCGCTCTTCATCGAGACAATCCGTGTCGATGACCGGTGCATCCTCCGGCCCGAGCCGCACCTGCGGCGCATGCGGGAGACGGTGCGCGAAGTCTTCGGCACGACGATCGAGCTGCCTGCGGCGGCCGAGCTGCTGCCGGCCGACTGCCCGGCGGGGCTGGTCAAGTGCCGTATTCTCTACGACCGTGCGATCCGGCGGATCGAGTGCACCCCCTACGAGCCGCGGCGTATCGCTTCGCTTCGCCTTGTCGAAGCGTGCGACGGACTCGACTACCGCCTCAAGCGGGCCGACCGCCGGGAGCTGGAGGCGCTGCGGGCGCAACGCGGCGCATGCGACGAGGTGCTGATCGTCCGCGGCGGTGCCATAACCGATACGAGTTACAGCAACGTCGTCTTCTTCGACGGCCGCCGCTACGTCACGCCCGACACCTGCCTGCTCGCCGGCGTGCGCCGGCACGAGCTGCTGCGCAGCGGACGGATCGTGGAGGAGCGCATCACGCCCCGCGATCTGGAGCGCTTCGAACGGGTCTGGCTCATCAACGCCATGCTGGGGCTGGACGACGACGTTTCGTTGCCGGTCGCTGCGATCCGTTGCGGGTAAATTAGGTGCGTGCAGCCGTTTCGCGCATTTTGCGGCCGGAGCCTTGTGGGGAGGGCGGGGCATGATCCCGCGGCTCCTTTCTCTTTCTCCCGGCCGGGTGCAGCCGGCCGAACGGTGCGGAAAAAAATCCCCGGGAAGAGATCTTCCCGGGGATTTTTTCTGTCTTGCCTGCGAGAGCCTTGCGGGCCCCGCTGCGGACGTTCTTTTTAGCGGACCTGGAAGCCCTCGTCGGCGCGCATCGGCACCTCCTTGTCGCGGTAGTAGCCGCTTTCGAGCTTGTCGCGGACCGCCTTGAAGGCTTCGAGCGTGACCTTTACGTCTTCGAGCGTGTGGGCCGCCGTCGGGATCAGGCGCAGGATGATCTCGCCCTTCGGGATGACCGGATAGACCACCACCGAGCAGAAGAGGTTGTGCTTCTCGCGCAGATCGACCACCAGGTTCGTCGCCTCGGGAATGCCGCCCTTCATGTAAACGGGGGTAACGGGCGACTTCGTAACGCCGATTTCGAAGCCGTTCTCGCGCAGGCCTCCCTGAAGTGCGCGGGTAATCTCCCACAGCTTCTCCTGGTATTCGGGGTGCTTGCGGATCAGGTCCAGACGCTTCAGCGCGCCGATTACCATCGGCATCGGGAGCGATTTGGCGTAGA
>CAMWGZ010000144.1 GCA_947173915.1 uncultured Alistipes sp. | reverse complement strand
CATCTGCACCGGATAGGCGAACAGCAGGAAGACACGCCCCACCAGTGCGGGGTTGAACGGATTGCAGCCCAGTCCGCCGAAGGTCATCTTCGCCACTGCGATCGCCACGAACGAGCCGACGAGCACGATCCACCAGGGCAGCGTCGCCGGCAGGTTGAAGGCCAGCAGCACGCCGGTAACCACCGCCGACAGGTCGCCGACGGTGCGGGGACCGCGCAACAGATACTTCTGGATCAGAAACTCGAACGTCACGCATCCGGCCACCGCCAGGCAGGTCACGGCCAGCGCCTGAAGGCCGAACACCACCACCGAGAAGACCCACGCGGGCAGCAGCGCCAACAGCACGTCCCGCATGATCCTGCGCGTCGATTCGGAACCGTGCACATGGGGTGCGGGGGCCACGATTAAATTGTTTGCCATACGCTATCTATCTTGTCTTGATTATTTCTTCGTCGTATTGGCGGCCGCACGGGCGCGCACGAGCGCCCCGACCCGCTGTTTTCCCAGCCGGATGTAGTCCAGCAGCGGAATGTTGGCGGGACAGGTAAACTGGCAGCAGCCGCACTCGATGCAGTTGGTCACCCACTCGCCCTCGAGCCGCTCCCACAGCTGCCGCCGGGCGAGCTTCGAGAGCAGGTACGGCTCCAGCCCCATCGGGCAGGCCCCGACGCACTTGGCGCACTTGATGCAGACGCTCTCCGCACCCCTGCGCGCCTCCGCGCCGCCCAGCACCGTGATGCCCGAGCATCCCTTGACCACCGGCGAAGCGAGGTTGCACACCGCGCGGCCCATCATCGGACCGCCGTTGAGCACCCGAACCTCGCCCTCGGGCAGCCCTCCGGCCGCCTCGATCAGCGCCGAAACCGGCGTTCCGAACCGCACGAGCAGGTTCTTCGGCTCGCGGAGCTGACGCCCCGTAACGGTCACGACCCGCTCGACGAGCGGCTTGTTCTTCTGCACGGCATCGTAAACGGCCAGCGTGGTCGAGACGTTGCAGACCACCGCCCCCACGTCGATCGGCAACCCGGGCGGAGGGGGTACCTCACGCCCCGTGACCGCCGCGATGAGCTGCTTCTCGCCGCCCTGCGGGTAGCGCACCCGGAGCGGGACGATCCGGATTCCGGGGTAGGCCGCAGCCAGCTCCCCGAGCCGGGCGATCGCATCCGGCTTGTTGTTCTCGATGCCGACCGCCGCGCGCCCGACCCCGAGCGCCCGCATCAGGATCGTGATGCCCACGAGCAGCTCCTCGCTGCGCTCCAGCATCGACCGATGGTCGGAGGTAAGGTAGGGTTCGCACTCGACACCGTTGATGATGAGCCACTCCACCCGCCGGCCGGCCGGTACGGAGAGTTTGATATGGGTCGGAAAGGCCGCACCGCCCATACCGACGATGCCGGCCCGCTTGATCCGCGCCAGAATCTCGGAGGGCGCGAGCGCACACTCGCGCACCAGCTCCTTCGAGCGGTCGATCCCCTCGGCCCACTCGTCCCCCTCGCGCCGGATGGTAATCATCGGCTGGCGGATCCCCTGACCGTTCGGCTGCAAATCGACCGCCGTGACGACTCCCGAAACCGGAGCATGAATGTCGGCCGACATGAAGCCGACGGCCTCGGCGATCAGCTGGCCCACCTTTACCGTGTCGCCCTTGGCGACCCGTGCGACGGCCGGCGCACCGATGTGCTGCGACAACGGGACATTGACCGACTCGGGCAGCGGCAACGCTTCGACCGCCTGTGCCCGGCTCAACTTATTGTCCGACGGATGGACTCCGCCTTTGGGAAATGTCTTCATAACAATGCGTCATTCGGTTATCTCATTGGAGTGCGCTCACTCCTTTCCGGCATGCTGCTTCGCGGCGGCTTCGGCGGCACCCGTGCGGGCACCCTCCGCAGCGGCGGGCTTGGACTCCCGGGGCAGCGGCTCCATGCCGACCAGGCGGATGGCTCCGGTCGGGCACTCGTTCACGCACTTGCGGCAGAGCTTGCACTTATGGGAATCGATGAAGGCCAGATTGCTCTGGATCGTGATGGCTCCGAACGGACAGACCTTCTCGCACTTGCCGCAGCCGATGCAGCCCGCCTTGCAGGCCTTCATGACCACCGCCCCCTTGTCCTTCGAGACGCAGGAGACATAGACGGCGCGCTCCTTGGGCCAGCGCTTCCGCAATTCGATGATGTTCTTGGGGCAGGCCTTGACGCAGGCACCGCACGCCGTACACTTCGCGGCATCGACCTCGGGCAGCCCCGTCTCGGGATTGACCGCGATGGCCCCGAAATTACACGCAGCGACGCAGTCCCCGTAACCCAGACAGCCGTAGGCGCACCCGGTCTCGCCGCCGTAGAGCGACGCTGCGACGGCGCACGAGGCGGCTCCGTCGTAGCGGTTCGTGCGGGGACGCTTCGCGCAACTGCCGCCGCACCGCACGAAAGCCGTCTGCGGCTCCTTCTCGGGCGCGGCCTTGCCCAGATAGTCGGCGACCGACTTCATGACCTCCGCACCGCCCACCGGGCAGTAGAGAGCGGAAATATCGTCCCGGCCCACCAGCGCATCGGCCAGACCGCGACAGCCGGCAAAGCCGCAGCCGCCGCAGTTGGCTCCGGGCAGCATCTTCTCCACCTCGTCGATCCGGGGATCCTCCTCGACCCGGAACTGCCGGGCCACCAGATAGAGAATCAGCGCCGCGAGCACTCCCAGCACGCAGAGCGTCAGAACCGTATAAAGCAACACCATCATACTGTTTTGGATATTGTAAAATGAACCTTACTTTCGATCCGGCGACGAAGCGGCCAAAGCACTCCGTAATATCCGGCCACCGCCCCGAGCGCCGCACACAGCGTCGCCCCTTCGCCCGCACCGGCCGCCGTACAGACGGCAAGCACCGCAACGAGCACCGCCAGAGGCAGCAGATAGGCCACCGCGACAGCCACCGCGCCGATCCGGCGCGATACGCCGACCGTGACCTGCTCGCCCACCCGGTAACCGGCCGCCCGGGGAGTATTTACCTCCACGATCTTGCGCTTCGCCTCGCCCTGACCGCACGCCTCGCGCGCCCGGCACGAGCCGCAGGCACCCTGCGCCGTAACCTCCACGAACACCCGGCCGGCATCGACCCGCGTCACGACTCCGCTATGCTCGATCCGGTCCATCGCCTCACTTGCCGTATTTGTGGGTCAGCGGCATCCGGTACTCGTGCCCGAACGAGCAGGCCGACAGACGCAGCACGGGAGGATACTGGAAACGTTTCTTCTCGCTTCCCATGACCATGTCGTAGATCTGCTGCACCTGCTCGCAGTCGAAGCCCGCATTGATGATCTCCTCACGCGGCTGCCCCTCCTCGATCATGCGGTAAAGAATCGCATCGACCACCTCGTACGGGGGCAGTATGTCGCTGTCCTTCTGGCCGGGATGCAGCTCCGACGAAGGCTCCTTGGTCAGTATGTTTTCGGGAATGACCGCGCCGATCTCGCGGTTGATGAAGCGCGCCAGGTCGTAGATCTCGGTCTTGTAGAGGTCGCCCGTCACGCTGAAAGCCCCCGCCGTATCGCCGTAAAGAGTGCAGAGTCCCAGGGCGTTCTCGCTCTTGTTCGAGGAGTTGAGCAGCACGCAGTCGCTCTTGTTCTGCAAGGCCATCAGCATGAGCGTGCGGATGCGCGCCTGAATGTTCTCCTCCGTACGATCGAAGTCGGTGCCGCCGATCACGGGAATCAGCGTATCGACAACGCTCCGATAAGCCTCCGAAATGGGAACTACGT
>CAMWGZ010000143.1 GCA_947173915.1 uncultured Alistipes sp. | reverse complement strand
GCCGAAGCTTGTGCGAAAACGAAATCCCCGTCGGTCGAACGGGGATTTCATCGGTGCCGCCTCTCGGCGGACTATTCGGAGACCTTCAGCAGCTGCTCGACCTTGCAGGCGATCGTTTGCTCCGCTTCGGGGTTGAATTTCAGCCGGAATGTCTGTGCGAAGCGATAGGTGTCGGAGAGTGTGAAAAATTAACTTTCTGATTGCTATTACAGCAGCCCCGCTTCGTAATTGCGCACGATCAGCTCCAGCATGCGGTCGTCGCCGGCTGCGTCGTATCCCGACTTGAGGTTCTGCCCGAAGATGCGCGAGATGCCCTGCCAGAAGCCGGCGACGAAGCCTCCCCGAAATTCGCGGAGAATCTCGTAGGCCGTATGGTCCGTTTCGCGGTCGATGAGTTTGAGCAGCACGCGTCCCTGGGTGCGGGTCATGTGCTTGAGTACGGGGGTGTATTCCCTTTCGATCCGGGCGGCGACTTCGTGTATGTACTGCCGCTGTTCGCGCCGGGAGCCGATCCGCAGCAGCTCCTGCTCCATCTGTGCCATCTGCGCTTTGGCTGCCTGGGCGACGGGATAGACCCGCTTCACGGCCTCGACCAGCCGGCGGTAGCGGCGCAGATCGACCTTGCGGTCGAAGACATAGACCGGCTGCAGGTGGACGACCAGCGTCGTGTCGCCCGCTTCGTCGATAAGAGTCGTGATGCGGCGGATCGCCTTGTCGGGGGATTGTGCGGCGGCGAAGTGGATGCCGGCGAGCAGAAGCGACAAAAACGGCAGGAGCCATCGTTTTTTCATGGAGGAGTTTTTTTATACCTTTGCGAAAGGTAATCAATTCTGAATAACGAACGAAATAAAAGAGCGACTATTATGATCGAAAAGGGACTTTCCGCGCAGAGCGCGACGAGCGTGCGGGCCGAGAACACGGCTGCGGCTATGGGTTCGGGCGACCTGCCCGTATTCGCCACTCCGGCGATGGTGGCGCTGATGGAGAACGCCGCGATGAAAGCCGTCGCGGAGCATCTGCCCGAAGGGGCGACGACCGTCGGCGCAGAGATGAACGCCACGCACATCAAGCCTTCGGGTGTCGGTGCCGTCGTCACGGCCTCCGCCGTACTGGTCGGGGTCGAAGGACGCAAGCTGACTTTCAATGTCGGTGCGCACGATGCCGAAGGGATGATCGGCGAGGGGGTGCACATCCGCTATGTCGTGGACCGCGAAAAGTTCATGGCCAAGGTGCGTTGAGTCGTGCGGGGTATTTTCATGGGGCATATTTTTGAAAATTGAAATCTTTGCTTTATCTTTGCCCAGCTTTCGAGCATCGGATTGAACTGTGGTGTAATGGTAACACAGCAGATTTTGGTTCTGTCGTTCTGGGTTCGAGTCCCGGCAGTTCAACCAAAGAAAACCCCGACGGCCGGTTTCCGGAGTCGGGGTTTTCGTTTTCGTGATTTTCCGTCGATCGCGGCAGGGGTGTCCTTTCTTTCGTGAGTTCGGGGCGCACGCCCTGCGGCGGCCCTATTGCGCGAGCGCCTCGCGGAGCGCCCTGGCCAGCTGGTCGGGGCAGGAGGTGCCCCGGCCCTTGCAGTCCACGCCTTCGAGGCAGGCGATGATCTCTTCGGCCCGCTTGCCGCGCGCCAGCAGCGCGATGCCCTGCGTGTTGCCGTGGCAGCCGCCGTCGAAACGGATGCTGCGGACGATGTCGCCTTCGAGTTCGATCTCGATGGCACGGGAGCAGGTTCCCTGGGTCTTGTAGTTGAAAATCTTGCTCATGAGTGTCGGTGTTTGTCTTCGCCGGATGCGGGCGACCGCTCCGGCGCGGGTGTGTCGATAAGAAAAAAGGGCGGCTCATCGGAATGTTTCCGACGGACCGCCCCGTTGTCGTGGCCTGCTTATCGCTGCTGCTGCAGGTCGCTCGTGTCGGCGACGACCATGTTCTTGTCGATGCGCAGCGTGATGTTGCCATCGACCTCGATCAGCAGGGTGGTCTCCTTGACCTCCTTTACCACGCCGTAGATGCCTCCGGCCGTGATGATCTTGTCGCCTTTCTTGAGACCGGCGCGGAACTGTGCCATCTGCTTGCGGCGCTTCGATTCGGGGCGCCACATGAAGAGCCACAGAACCAGAACCATCAGACCGAGCATAATGAAGAGCGAATAGCTGCTGCCCGCCTGCGGGGGAGTGGCCGTTTGAAGTAAGTTGATCATAGTTTTCTCTATTGAATTGGTTTGTTGTTGGTCTTATCTCTTCCGCAAATATAGCAAAATTCGCGCAATGTCGGAAATCACTCCACCTCGGCTTCGATGAAGAGGCGGATCGGCTGCTGCGATTCGGAGGTGTAGAGCTTCAGCAGCTTCATCTGCCAGCCCCGCTCGCCCCGGGTGTCGAAGCGGATTTCGACCGGCATGCTCTCTTCCGGCCGGAGCGGACGGCGCTCGTAAACCGGGTCGATGCAGTGGCAGGAGAGTTCGTGGTGCGTCAGGACGATCGTCTGTGACGAGGCGTTTTGCAGGCGGATGCGCCGCACGCCCGACTCCCCTTCGTACAGACGGCCGAAACGCAGCGTGTCGGAGATGCCGCAGCGGAGCGCCGAGTCGGTAAGCCGCAGCTCGGGACCTGCCGCCTGCGAAGCGAGGCGGGCCTTGCGGGGGGTGCAGCCCGGCGCGAGAAGCGCGACGAGCAGGAGGCAGGCGATGGATCGCATCAGATGAGGCCCCGGCCGCTTTTCCGGAGCGACCCCTCTTCGGTCAGGGTCACGACGATCTTGTCCAGCACGCCGTTGATGAAGGTGCTGCTGCCCGGGGTAGAGTAGAACTTGGCGATGTCGATGTATTCGTCGAGCGTTACCTTGACGGGAATCGACGGGAACGATACCAGCTCGGTGATGGCCGTCGCCAGGATGAGGTTGTCCATGAACACGACACGCTCCACGTCCCAGTTGCAGATGAATTTGTCGATGCAGTCGATGCGGTCGTTGTAGTTGATGAGCGTCTTCTCGAAGAGGGTCTTGACGAAATCCACGTCGTCTTCGCTCTTGAATTCGGGCAGCACCTTGACATCGGTGTGGGACTGGCGCATGTTCGAAAGCGTGCGGATGACGAGCGTCAGCACGAAGCCCAGGTCGTCGCTCCAGAAGAGGGACTGCTCTTCGAGCACCTCGTCCAGCAGCGGACACTCCTGCAGCTCCTTTTCGAAAAAGGTGCAGAGCAATGCGACATCGGCCTTGAACGAGCTTTCCGGAGCGTTCATATACTCCTGGAAGTAGTCCGTCGCGGTAAGTTGGTTGTACAGGGCCCGGATCAGTTCGGGGCAGCGCTCCCAGCCGAGCTTGCGGGCCGCGATGCGGTCGTTGATCGAATCGCTGTCGGCGATCATGCGGATCGCGGCGTTATCGACGAACCGCGTGTTGGGGTTGAGATCCTCGTGGGTAGGCAACTTTTTCTGGCGGGCCAGCTCCTGGCGCTGCTGTGCGTAGCGGGCCAGTTCGACCGGGAGGGTCATCATCTGAAAATAGAGATCGTAGGTTTTGTCGATCGCGGTCATCATGTTTTTCTCGGAGGCGATCATGTTGTCGGCTTCGGATTTCAGATGCGCGTACAGAGCCTTTATCGCTTTGATTCTAAGTTGTCTTCTACTCAACATATCTCAATAGAACGTTTAACGGAGGGCAAAGATAGGGAAAAATAGACGAATTCGGCGGAATTCGGCGGATTAAAAATGAGTATGCGGGGCTGTACGGCTTTCTGAAGGTTTGTCCGTCGGGGGAAAAGGGTTATA
>CAMWGZ010000142.1 GCA_947173915.1 uncultured Alistipes sp. | reverse complement strand
CGCTCTTTCGTCGAAGCAGGGCCGTCGTTTCGGCCCGGTTATTTGCGGTTGCGTCCCATCACGGCGGCCACCGAGAGCAGGATGCCGAGCATCACGCCCAGCAGTGCGGCGCAGAGCACCTGGTAGTGCGGCGGGAGGAGGAACGTAATGGTGTGGGCCGGGATCCAGAAGAGGGGGATCGTCCGCTTGAAGACGAAATCCCACTGGACCTTCCAGTTGAGCGACGCGATGATCCGGCCGACGGGGATGGGTCGCACGAGCGCCCGCAGGGAGCCTCCGTTTTCGAGGATGTGGGTGTCCGTGATTTTGTGGAGCGTCATGAAGACCGGGGCGAAGGTGGTGTTCATCGTCAGGCTGATAAGGAACGCGCCGACGAACTTCAGGGGCGAGAGTCCGCCGCGCATGGCTTCGGCGATCCCTTCGATGCCGAGCGCTTCGGCGAAGAGGGGCACGCCCGACGAGAGAATCTTCATCACGACGGCGATCCACACGCCCAGCAGGCCCCAGACGATGGCCCGGGGGATGAGGCCGAAGCCCTTTTCGTTGTACGACCCGGTCTTGATGCGCAGGCCGATGGCTTCGCCGGCGGTGGCCAGGATGGCGAACTTGAGGAACGCCGTGATGTAAGGATGGGTGGCGTTGAAAGCTGTATAGCCCTGGTAAACCGTCTCGCAGGCGAAGAACGGAGCGAGCAGGACAAGGGTTGCGGCGATGAAGGTCAGATCGTTATTTTTCATGGGGTTAGAAATGAGATAAGGGGTTTCGGGAAATGCTCCTTTGCGGGGGGGGGCTTTTCGGGGCTACCCGCGTCCGAGCAGGATGCGGGCCTGGGCCAGCGCCTCCTCCGTGACCCGGCTGCCGGAGAGCATCTTGGCGATCTCGGTGGTGCGTTCCTCGGTGTCGAGCCGGCGGATGTGGCTGCCTGCGCCGTCCTTATAGACGACGAAGTGGGTCTCCCCCTTCGAAGCCACCTGCGGCAGGTGGGTGATGTCCACCACCTGCATCGAGCGGGCGAGCGAGTCGATGATGCGGCCCATCGCATCGGCGATGCGGCCCGAGACTCCGGTGTCGATCTCGTCGAAGACGATCGTGGGCAGCGCCGTGCGGCGGGCCAGCAGTGCCTTGAGTGCCAGCATGACACGCGAGATCTCGCCGCCCGAGGCGATCCGGTCGGCCGGTTGCGGGGCGAGGGCGCTGTTGGCCGAGAAGAGGAAGTCGATGCGGTCCGCGCCCGTCGGTGTCAGCTCGCCGGCGGGAGCCATCCGCACGGTAAAGCGTGCTTCGGGCATGCCCAGCTGCGCGAGCGTCGAGGCGATCTCGCGGCCGAAGTCGGGGGCCGCTTTTTCGCGGGCTTCGCGGAGCGCTTCGGCCAGCGCGCGGGCCTCCTGCTCGGCGGCGGCGCATTCGGCCGCAAGTGCCGCGATCGCCTCGTCGCCGTGCGTGATGCTCCCCAGCCGTGCTTCGTAGCCGGCTTGCAGGGAGAGCAGCTCGCCGAGGTCGGCGGCGCGGTGTTTCTGGCAGAGCGAATAGATGGTGCCCAGGCGGGCGTTGATCTTCTCGAACCGCTCGGGATCGGCATCGAGCCGCTCGCTCTGGTGTGCGGCGGCGGCGCTTACGTCCTTGAGTTCTTCCAGTGCGGAGCGCAGCCGGACGGCCGTGTCGGCGGCGAAGGGGTAGTGTGCGGACAGGTGGCGGAGCGCCGTTTCGCTGCCCTTGAGCTGCACGAGGATGCCGGTCTGCTCGTCGTCGAGCGCGTTGCGCAGTGCCGCGAGCGTCTCGACGATGCGGTCGGCATTGGAGAGTACCTCCAGCTCCTGTTCCAGCTCCTGCTGCTCGCCCTCCCTGAGGCGTGCGGCGCGCAGCTCCTCGACCTGAAAGGCGAGCCATTCCTCGTCCTTGCGGTTGGCCTCGGCCTCTTCGCGCAGGTGTGCCAGCTGCTGGCGCAGCGTGCCGAGGCGGGCGTAGGCGGCGGCGTATCGGGCGAGCGTCTCGCCGTTGCCTGCCAGCGTGTCGAGCGCACGGGTGCGGAACGTCTCCGAACCGAGAATCAGGTTCTGGTGCTGGGAGTGGATGTCGATCAGCTGCGTGCCCAACTCGCGCAGCAGGGCGAGCGGCACGGGGGTGTCGTTGATGAACGAGCGGCTTTTGCCCGAAGGGGTAATCTGCCGCGTGAGCGTCGTCTCGCGGGCGTAATCGAGGTCGTTGCGGTCGAAGAAGTCGCGAAGTTCCTCGTTGGCGAGTTCGAAGGTTCCTTCGATCAGGCAGTTGCGCTCCGTGTCCTTGAGTGTCGCGCCTTCGTTCTTGTTGCCCAGCAGCAGCCCCAGGGCACCGAGCAGTATCGACTTGCCGGCACCGGTTTCGCCCGTGATGATGTTCAGGCGTTCGTCCAGCTCCAGTTCGAGTCGGTCGATCAGGGCGTAGTTTTCGACTTTGAGGCGGCGCAGCATGGGGCTTGTTATTTCAGTATGGATTCGATTTTATCGACGATTCGTTCCGCCGTTTCGGCTTTCGAGAGCAGGGGCAGCTCTTCGCGTCCCGCGCGGTCGATGAGCGTGACCTTGTTGGTGTCGCCGCCGAATCCGGCACCGGCATCGCGCAGCGAGTTGAGCACGATGAAGTCGAAGTTCTTGCGGCACAGCTTGCTTTCGGCGTTCTCCGCTTCGTGGTCGGTTTCCAGGGCGAAGCCCACCAGCAGGCGGTTCCCCTTGTCCGCGCCCAGCTCGGCGGCTATGTCGCGGGTGCGCTTGAGGCGAATCGTCATCTCCCCCTCCCCCTTCTTGAGTTTGACCGGCGACACCTCTTCGGGTGTGTAGTCGGCGACGGCGGCGCACATCACGGCTCCGTCGGCCGCGGCGAACTCGCGCACGCAGGCCTGGTACATCTCCTCGGCCGAGCGCGTCTCCACGCGGCGCACCCCTTCGGGACAGGGCAGGGCCGTGCGTCCGCTGACGAGCGTGACCTCGGCACCGCGTGCGGCCAGCGCTTCGGCCAGGGCGTAGCCCATCTTGCCGGTCGAGTGGTTCGATATGAACCGTACTGGGTCGATCGCCTCGATCGTGGCTCCCGCCGTGACGATCAGTCGTTTACCTTGCAGGCTCTTTTTTTTTTCGCTCAGGAGTTCTGCGAGCTGCGCCACGATTTCGGCCGGTTCGGCCATGCGTCCCTTGCCGCTCAGGCCGCTCGCCAGCTCCCCGTCGCCGGGTTCGATGACCGCCACTCCGCGGCGGCGCAGCGTCGCCAGGTTCTCCTGCGTCGCCGTGTGGGCGAACATGTCGAGGTCCATCGCCGGGGCGACCGCCACCGGGCAGCGTGCCGAGAGGTAGGTCGTCAGCAGCAGGTTGTCCGCGATGCCGTGCGCCATCTTGGCCAGCGTGTTGGCCGTCGCGGGGGCGACGAGCATGCAGTCGGCCCATTCGCCGAGCGATACGTGGGAGTTCCAGGCTCCGTTCTCGGGGTCGAAGAACTCCACCAGGATGGGGCGCTTGGAGAGCGTGGCCATCGTCAGCGGCGTGATGAACTCCTTGGCCAGAGGGGTCATTACCACCTGCACCTCGGCCCCCGCCCCCTTGAGCAGGCGGCAGAGCAGGGCGGCTTTGTAGGCGGCGATGCTGCCCGTGACTCCGAGCAGAATGTGTCGTCCTTGCAGGCTCATCTTTCTTCAGTGCGGTCGGTTTAAGCCTGGGGGTTCTCCTTCTTGTAGAACAGCTCGTCGTCGAGGAACTCCTCCGTGGCGATCAGCACGGGTTTGGGAAGCCGCTCGTAGTAGCGCGAAATCTCGATCTGCTCCCGGTTCTCGAAGGTCTCCTCCATGGTGTCCGTCG
>CAMWGZ010000141.1 GCA_947173915.1 uncultured Alistipes sp. | reverse complement strand
ACGGCATACGCTCTCGAGTACGGTCGCGTTGTCTCGTAGATGGGTATAAGCTCCATCTCCTTACCCTTTTCGAACTTTTCGAGTTTGGCTCCTGCGGCCTCGATCTTGCCGCTGACCTCCTGATACTTGTCGCGAGCCTTCTCGACACCTTTCTTCGCCATGTCGCGAATGGATTCGCGCATCTCCTCGCCCGTGCGGGGAGTCAAAAGCATAGCCACTGCCGATCCTACGATCATACCGCCGATGAATGTTGCAATACAGGATGTAGTTTTCATAATAGTAAATGTTTTGGTTCGTGAATTTGAAGTGCAAAATGCGGGCCAAACTTCGCTTCGGAGCCTTTTTGTTGGAAAATTCCCCGCGATCCGCTATATTTGGGCATGGAGAAGCGACAAGAGGGGCTGCGGGCGGCTTTTACCGGCCACCAGGACTACGACGGGAGGGCGGATGCCCTGCTGCGCGGGACGGTGGCCGAGCTGTGGCGGCGGGGGTACCGGCGCTTTGCGAGCGGCATGGCCTCGGGGTTCGATCTGAGTGCCGCCGAAGCGGTGCTCGGGCTGCGTAGTGAGCTGCCCGGACTGGAGCTGGAGGCGGTCGTTCCCTTCGCGGGGCAGGAGCGCGGCTTCTCCCCGGAGGACTGCATGCGCCACCGGGCGGTCTTCGCGGCGGCCGACCGGCGCACGGTGCTCTGCGACGGCTACCGGCGGGGCTGCTACTTCCGCCGCAACGACTATCTGGTCGAGCATGCCGACTGCCTGGTGGCCTGGTACGTGCGGCCGGCGAGCGGGACGGGCTACACCGTGCGCCGCGCGCTCCGCAAGGGGATCGAAGTGGTCAATCTGTACGACGATCCGGCGAATCCCCGGCTTTTCTGAGCGTGCGGGGCGGCGGTGCTCCTCACAGGATGCCGGCAACTATCTCCGATGAGTAATGAATACGAGCGGATATGAGAAAAGTCGTGTTGTACATAGCGATGAGTCTGGACGGATACATCGCCGATGCCGGTCATGGGGTCGGTTGGCTCCGAGGCGACGGTTCGGAGCCGGACGCTCCGGGCAGCTATTCCGATTTCTATGAAAGCGTGGATACCGTTATTCTGGGTTGGAATACGTACTACCAGATCGTGACGGAGCTATCTCCCGATGAGTGGCCGTACAAGGAGAAGCGAAGTTTTGTGTTTACTCATCGACGGATGGACGATTCGGAGTACGTCGCGTTCAGGAATACCGATGTCCGGGAGTTCATCGAGGAGATAAGACGGCTGCCGGGCAAACGCATCTGGGTCTGCGGCGGGGCGAATATCGTAGATCAGCTGTTGCGGTCGAATTCGATAGATGTTTTCCATATAGCCATCGTGCCGACCATACTCGGCGGCGGGATCAGACTATTCGAGCGACTGAACCGCAAGATCGACTTGAAACAGACGGCCGTATCGACGTATAACGGAATTACGGAGGTCGTTTACGAATGTTTGTGATTCTACGGAACCATCCGCCGCGGATATAGTCGGAAGCTCGAAAATCCTTTGGCTCCCCAAGGTTGATCGGACAGAATTGGATCAATCGGATAATATTTTGTAATTTTACACGCTTTAACAGAGACGTGGAAGATAAATCGATCAAAATATTCGGCGCACGGGTGCACAACCTGCAGAACGTCGATCTCGAAATCCCGCGCGACAAACTGGTGGTCATCACCGGATTGTCGGGTTCGGGCAAGTCGTCGCTGGCTTTCGACACCATCTATGCCGAGGGGCAGCGACGCTACATGGAAACCCTTTCGACCTACGCCCGCCAGTTCGTCGGGGCGATGGAGCGTCCCGACGTGGACAAGATCACGGGGCTGAGTCCCGTGGTGGCGATCGAGCAGAAGACGACCAACAAGAACCCCCGTTCGACGGTCGGCACCGTGACCGAGATCAACGATTTCCTGCGCCTGCTCTATGCGCGGGCATCGCGGGCCTACTCTCCGGCCACAGGCGAGGAGATGGTCCATTACACCGACGAGCAGATCGCCGAACTGATCGTGAAGGAGTTCGCCGGCCGCAGGATCGCCCTGACCGCGCCGATCGTCCAGGGCCGCAAGGGACATTACCGCGAGCTGTTCGAGAGCCTGATCAAGAAGGGCTATCTCTATGCCCGCATCGACGGCGAGATCCGCGAGTTCACGGCCGGCATGAAGCTCGACCGCTACAAGATCCACACGATCGACCTGGTGGTCGATCGCATGGCGGTGGGCGACGGGATGCGGGAGCGGCTGCTCTCCTCGCTGCGGGAGGCCTTGCGGCAGGGCAAGGGGACGATGGCCGTTTACGACTACGAGACGCAGCGGATGCGTTACTATTCGCGCAACCTGATGTGCCCCACGACGGGCATCGCCTTCGAGGATCCTGCGCCGCACACCTTCTCCTTCAACTCCCCCAAGGGGGCGTGCCCCCACTGCAACGGTCTGGGCGAAGAGGCGGTGTTCGACCGGGAGAAGATCATCCCCGATCCGGCGCTTTCGCTGCGGGGCGGCGGGGTGGAGCCTCTGGGCAAGTATCGCCGCAGCCTGCTCTTCGCGCAGCTGGAGGCGCTCGGCCGGCGCTACGATTTCACGCTCGACGATCCGGTCGGCACCATCTCCGAGGAGGGCCTGCATGCCATACTCTACGGCGATCCCGAACCGCTCGCGGTCGATCTCTCCGAGTTCGGGGCGGTCGAGGGCGGCAATCTGGTCGCCTGGGAGGGGGTGGCCGAATACATCGGCCGGACCGCCGAGGAGGACGACACGGCCCGGGGGCGCAAGTGGCGCGAGCAGTTCCTTATATATAAGAAATGCAGCCGATGCGGCGGCACGCGGCTCAAGGACGAGGCGCTTCAGTTCCGCATCGGCGGACTCAATATCGCCGAGGTGTCGGCCATGTCGCTGGAGCGGTTCGCCGAGTGGATCGGCGGGATCGGGGAGCATCTTTCGCCCAAGGAGCGGAAGATCGCCCAGGAGATCGTCAAGGAGATCCGCGAGCGGGTCCGCTTCCTGCTGGAGGTGGGGCTGGGCTACCTGTCGCTCGCCCGCTCGTCGCGTTCGCTCTCGGGTGGCGAGAGCCAGCGCATCCGGCTGGCCACCCAGATCGGTTCGAAGCTGGTCCACGTGCTCTATATCCTCGACGAACCCTCCATCGGACTGCACCAGCGGGACAACGAACGCCTGATCCGCAGCCTCCAGGAGCTGCGCGACGCGGGCAACTCGGTGCTGGTCGTCGAGCACGACGAGGAGATGATGCGTGCGGCCGACCATATCGTCGATGTCGGACCGCTGGCCGGCCGCAAAGGGGGGCGGATCGTCGCCTCCGGCACCTACGAGGAGCTGCTGCGGGCCGACAGCGTGACGGCCGACTACCTGACCGGGCGGCGGCGGATCGAGATCCCGCAGACGCTGCGTGCGGGCAGCGGCCGGAGCCTGATCGTCCGGGGCGCGAGCGGCAACAACCTGAAGCACATAGACGCGGAGTTCCCGCTCGGCAAGCTGATCTGCGTGACGGGTGTGAGCGGATCGGGCAAATCGACCCTGATCAACGAGACCCTGCGGCCCATTCTGAGCCGGATGCTCTACCGCTCGTTCGACCAGCCGCTGGCCTACGACTCGATCGAGGGGGCGGAGCATATCGACAAGCTGGTGGTGGTCGATCAGTCGCCCATCGGGCGCTCCCCGCGCAGCAATCCGGCGACCTATTCCGACGTTTTCTCCGACATACGCAAGCTCTTCGAGGCGACACCCGATGCCCAGGTGCGCGGATTCAAGGCGGGGCGCTTCTCGTTCAACGTCAAGGGCGGCCGCTGCGAGGAGTGACGGGGTGCGGGGGTGCAGACCA
>CAMWGZ010000140.1 GCA_947173915.1 uncultured Alistipes sp. | reverse complement strand
CTCGACCGGCTGCGCGAAGAGGGAATCGATATCGCCCACTACGACCTGCGCTTCGCCAAGCCGCTCGACGAGGAGCTGCTGCGCGAGGCGGGCACGCGCCACCGGCGGATCGTGACCGTCGAGGACGGAGCGCTGCGCGGCGGTGTGGGCGAGGCGGTAAGTGCCTTCTTCAACCGCAGCGGCATCCCGGTCTCCGTCACGAATCTGGGCATCCCCGACCGTTTCATCGAGCACGGCTCGCTGCCCGAGCTCAAGGCCCTGTGCGGTTACGACGCGGAGGGAATCTATCGCACGCTGAAAAATCTCGCACAACCGGCCGATTGAGTTCCGGTTCGGTACGAAACATGCAATGACACCCTTAAAAATCATCGAGGGTGTTTGTTCGGAAATTCATAGGATCGTTGCTCGTAATCGGGTGGTGCACGGCGGAACTTTTCGCCGCACAGCCCGATGCGGCTGCGGTGTCGGCACAGGACAGCACCCCGTTTTTCGTCTGCATGGAGGGGTACTGGTACCCGATCGCCCGCACGGCGGCGGAGCGGCGGGACAAACTGAACGACGTGCGGCTCAACTACCATTTCCGGGAGGACGGATCGTTCGAAATGACACTCGAGGGAGTGGACGGTCTGACGGGAAAAACGGTCCGCATGCTGCGGCAGGGACGGACGACGGCCGGAAGCACGCCGCGCAGCGACCTGAAGATCGTGGCCTGTGACCCGGGACACCGCTGGGCTGTCGTCGAAACGGACCGGCACCTCTGGATCCTGGCCCGGGAGCCGCAGCTCTCCGTTCCGGCACTCAATCGCACGCTGCGCATCGCCCGCAGGGAGGGGTGCGACACGGAGCAGCTCCATTTCGTCGATCAGCGCCGCACGATCGAAGCCCTCGGCGCGCAGCTTACTCGATGATGCGGCGGTTCATCAGCGCATGCGTGATGGTCAGCTCATCGACATACTCCAGCTCATCGCCGAAACCGATGCCCCGCGCGATGGAGGTAACCTTTACCTCCGGGAAGCGGCGCAGGCGGTTGAGCAGATAGAAGAGCGTGGTCTCCCCCTCGACCGAGGTCGAAATGGCGAGGATGACCTCCCGCACCTCGCCCGCGGCGATCCGCTCCAGCAGCAGGTCGATCTTCAGATCGGAGGGGGCGATCCCCTGCATCGGCGAGATGACCCCTCCCAGCACATGATAAAGCCCCCGGTACTGCCGGGTCTTCTCGATCGAAAGCACGTCGGCGACCTGCTCCACCACGCAAATGGTGGCATGATCGCGTTCGGCATCGGCGCAGATCGGGCAGATCTCCCCGTCCGAAAGGTTGTTGCACCGGGCGCAGTAGCGGATCTCCCGCCGGAACCGGTCGATGCTGCGGGTCATCTCCGCCACCGACTCCGGCTCCATGCGCAGCAGATGGATCGCCAGGCGCAGGGCCGTCCGCCGGCCTATTCCCGGCAGTTTGGACAGCTCGCAGGTCACGTCTTCAAGCAACTTGGAAACTTTCCTTCTCGCTTCACCCGTCAACAACTCGCAACCGCCCGGATCACGCGCCGGCCGCGGGACGGGCCGGCGCGCCGCCCCGCTCCAGCTTCGCCAGCTCCATCCAGCCGCGCTTGCCGTCGGCGATGGTCACTTCGCACCACGACCCCAGCCGGTCGGAGATCTCGACGGCCGTCCCCTCGTGCAGGATGAACAGATCGGTCGCCGACCGATCCGGAGAGCTTTTGACGGCAACCGACTCGGCAAGCACCACCGCCGTCGTATTGCGCAGGCGCTCCCGCCGATCGGCCGCAGCGAAACAGAAGGTCGTGCAAGCGAGCAGCAGCATCGCACACGCCGCATAGAATCCCGTCTTGCGCCAGACGAGCCGCCGCGAGAGCAGGAACAGCAGCACCGCGGCCAGCAGTCCGGCCAGCGCCGCCAGCGAACAGACGGTCCACGCCGTGCCGCTCAGCAGCGCGCGGCATTCGCGCAGCCATCCGGTCAGAAAGAACTCCGGCACCGCCTCGATGCGGTCTTTCGTCATCCGCTCGGCGACCCGGAGGTTGTAGCGGGCATCCTCGTTCCCGGGATCGAGCGCCAATGCGCGGCGGTAACAGAGGACGGCGCGTCCGATCCTCCCCTCCTTGAACCAGGCGTTGCCCAGGTTGTAATAGAGTTTTCCCGACCGAAGTCCGCGGGCCTCGATCCGCTCGTAAAGGGCGATCGCCGCACGGAAGTCGTTGTTGATGTAAGCCGTATTGGCCTGGTCCCACAACGCATCGGAAGAGCAGGTGCACTCCGTCTCATCCGCTTCGCAGGCCGGAGTCTGAACCGCCTGCGCGGAGGGTTCCGGCTCGCCGGCATCGGCCCCGAAAGGCATCGCTGCGGCGCAAAGGGCCAGCAGCAGCAATATGAGGTGTCGTCTCATGGCATCAGCGTTTGATGATGGATTCGATGCGGGAGATCAGTTCGAGCCCCTCGCGATATACGTCGTTCATTCCGACCGACGCGGCCGGCGAATACTGCGCCTCGTCGCAGCGGGCGATCAGGTCGGAGAAGAGCTGCGCGTCCTCGGACGAGGCCCCCCGCTTGTAAAGCTCCTCGCGCACGTTCTCCTTGGTCAGATTCGCCACCGGGATGTTGAACTTGTCGCCCATGTACCCCCACAAGGCCCGCAGCATCTCCTCGTAGAAAGCATGCTGCCGCCGCTCCTCCATGTAGCCGCGCGCCGCGCGGAACCGCTGCACAGCCACCTTGTTGGCCCGCCGGCCCCGGATCAGCGCCGCGTTCTGGCTGTCGCGGATCCGCTTGCGCAGCAGCACGTAGGCCCCGGCGAAGAGCAACACGATACCGGCCAGCAGAAGGAAGTAGGTCCTGCCGAAGAGGAACGGCTCGCGCACGGGACGCAGCCGCGCACGCCCCAGCCGGATGAAGCGGATGTCCTCGCCGAGCAGCTGCACCTCCTCCTTCGACAGCCCTTTGCTCACGTAGCCTCCGCCGCCGCTTCCGTCGGGTGTGATCTCCAGCGCGAAGGCCGGCGACGGCAGCGTGACGTACTCGCTCCGCTCGGGACTGAAATAGACGAACTGCACCGAGTCGATGCGGTACGAGCCTTCGGCCCGGGCGATGAAGGGATACTCGAACTGCCGGTATCCCGAAGCCCCCGCCGCCGAGGTGTTGATCTGTTCGGTCGTCTTGACTCCGTACTGCTCGAACGAGGCGGGCAGCACCAGCTTCGGGGCCTGGACGAAGGAGAGGTTCCCCTGACCGGTAATCTTGACCGTGTAGGTGCCCGCCGAGTTGGCCGCCAGCTGCGGCTGCGAGAGCGAAGCCTCCATCGTGAAGCGGCCCACGGCACCGGTAAAGCCCGCGGGTGCCCCCGCAGGCAGCTCCTTGACGGCGATCTCCACACGCGGGGTGCGCAGCTTGCGCCGCACGTTATGCACCTCCTGTCCGCCGAAGAAGGGGTCCATGCCGCGCCGCGACTGCACCACCACCTGTCCGACGGCCGTGATCGCCGCCGGCTCGATGACGAGCGTTCCGGACTGCTGCGGATAGAGCAGACACTCCTTTACCACCAGCGATTCATACACCCGACCGTCGAGGGTCTCGCGCTGCCACTCGGCATTGCCCACGTCGATGTCCTGCGCCCAGAATCCGTCGAAAGCGGGAAAGCGCACCTCCTCGAAGCCGACGATCGGCACCCGGCGGTAGAGCTTGAAGGTGGCCAGCAGAGGCTCGCCCTTGAAAACCGATCGCCGGGAGAGATGCACCCGCAGCTGCAGGTCGTCCTTTCCGATGCGCTCCTGCCCGTCGTCCCGGCTCTCGGCACGGGGTTCGGCGGCCGCCGAGCCGCCCGACACCTCGACGGCGACCGGCCGGGAGG
>CAMWGZ010000139.1 GCA_947173915.1 uncultured Alistipes sp. | reverse complement strand
CGTAAATTTGCCGGCAAAAATCATCGAGAATGAATCTCGACCAGTTGCTTTCGGATGCGGTAAAGTCCGCGATAAACGCCCTTTACGGCGGGGCGGAAGCGCCGTTGCAGATTCAGAAGACCCGCAAGGAGTTCGAGGGCGACTATACGCTCGTGGTCTTTCCGCTGCTCAAGGCCAGCCGCAAGTCGCCCGAGGCGACGGCTTCCGAGATCGGAGAGTATCTGGTGGCCCATACGCCGCAGATCAGCGGTTTCAATGTCATCAAGGGATTCCTCAATCTTTCGCTCGACAGTGCGTTCTGGGCCGAGCGGTTCGCCGAGATCGCCGCGGACGAGCGCTTCGGGCAGGCTGCGCCGACGGGCCGCACGATCATGATCGAATATTCGTCGCCCAATACGAACAAACCGCTCCACCTGGGACATATCCGCAACAACCTGCTCGGCTACTCGGTGGCGCGCATCCTGCAG
Source organism: uncultured Alistipes sp. (assembly GCA_947173915.1). GTDB lineage: Bacteria > Bacteroidota > Bacteroidia > Bacteroidales > Rikenellaceae > Alistipes. Next base: position 3,418 of record CAMWGZ010000139.1, on the reverse strand, counting down.
GCCAACGGCCACAACGTCATCAAGGCCAATCTGGTAAACGACCGGGGCATCCACATCTGCAAGTCGATGCTCGCCTGGAAGCTCTACGGCGGCGGCGAGACCCCCGCATCGTCGGGCATGAAGGGCGACCACCTGGTGGGCAAGTACTACGTCGAGTTCGACAAACACTACAAGGAGCAGATCCGGGAGCTGACCGCTTCGGGACAGAGCGAGGAGGAGGCCAAGAAGAACGCCCCCATCATGCGCGAGGCCCAGGAGATGCTGCGCCGCTGGGAGGCGAAGGATCCCGAGGTGTACGGATTGTGGGAGACCATGAACGGCTGGGTCTATGAGGGCTTCGACGTGACCTACAAGGCGCTCGGTGTCGATTTCGACAAGGTATATTACGAGTCGCAGACCTACCTGCTGGGCAAGAGCCTCGTGGAGGAGGGATTGCAGAAGGGGGTCTTTTTCCGCAAGGAGGACGGGTCGGTGTGGATCGACCTGGAGGCCGACGGTCTCGATCAGAAGCTGCTCCTGCGCGGCGACGGAACGTCGGTCTATATGACGCAGGACCTCGGCACGGCTTTCCGCCGCTTCGAGGAGAACCGGCTCGACGAGATGATCTACGTGGTGGGCAACGAGCAGAACTACCACTTCCAGGTGCTGAAGCTCATCCTCAAGAAGCTGGGCTATGCCGACTGGAGCGACCACATCTTCCATCTTTCGTACGGCATGGTCGAACTGCCCGAAGGCAAGATGAAGTCGCGCGAGGGTACGGTGGTCGATGCCGACGACCTGATCGCCGCGATGATCGCCACCGCCCGCGAAATGTCCGACGAGCTGGGCAAGCTGGACGGATGTTCGGAGCAGGAGGCTGCCGACGTGGCTGCGATGGTGGGCCTGGGTGCGCTCAAGTATTTCATCCTGAAGGTCGATCCCCGGAAGACGATGCTTTTCGATCCGCGCGAGTCGATCGATTTCAACGGCAACACGGGTCCCTTCATCCAATATACCCATGCGCGCATCCGCTCGATCCTGCGCAAGGCGGAGGAGGCGGGCATCGACTTCCGGAGCGGGGCGGAGTCCGTCGCGCTGCTGCCCGAGGAGATCGCGCTGGTCAAGACGCTGGCCGACTATCCGGCCACGGTGCGGGCTGCGGGCGAGAATTTCGCACCCTCGATCGTGGGGGCCTATGCCTACGAGCTGGCCAAGTCGTTCAACGGCTATTACCACGACCATTCGATTCTCCGGGAGGAGAACGTCGCCGTGCGCGACATGCGCATCCGGCTGGCCGAACAGGTGGCCCGCACGATCCGTTCGGCGATGGCGCTGCTCGGCATCGAGGTGCCCGAGCGGATGTAATGCCCTGCGGCGAGTGCTGTCGGCGCGGCCGTGAAATTCGTGCGGGGTTTTCGTGCGGTTTTTGGCGAAAGTTTTTTACCTTTGTAAAAACATAATTAAAACAAGAGAGATATGGCGAATTTAAGAAACCTGAAGAAAGAGATCGACTACCGTCTGGAGGAGCTCGTTTTCGATTGCGATATGGCTATCTGCTTCCAGCCTTCGAAGGAGAAGGAGATCTTCGAGCTGATGCAGGAGGGTGTGGCGCTGCGCAACGCATTCTACGTGAAGGCGAACAACCCGGCCGAGCCGCACAACCGCTCGCTGGTGCGCAAGCACTACGCAGCCCTGAACTGCGAGATGGACGATGCTTTCGGCAAGTTGTTCGAGAAGCTGAGCGAGATCAACAAATAGTCGGATCCGCTTTTGCAGAAAAATCCGGGACGGTCGCCGTCCCGGATTTTTTTGTCCCCCGCGGGAGAGCCGGAGTGCGCGTCCCGGCTTTCCGGAGGCTGCATGTCGTCCGCCACAAAGAGAACCCCCGCTGCCAACGGCAGCGGGGGTTCCTTCGGGAAGCGCACTTCCCCTTATTTCTTGATGTTGGGCTCCTCCAGACCGTAGTGGTGCTTCGTGTCTTCGCGTTTGAGCCAGAGACCCAGGAAGAAGGCGATGACACCCAGGCTGGCGAAGATCAGCATGGGGACCATGTAGTCGTATTGCGTGGGGTCCGTAACGCCGAGGTTGGTAACCTTGAGCGCATAGCCGATCAGGATCGGGAAGATGCAGAGACCGATGTTCTGGATCCAGAAGATGATCGAATAGGCCGAGCCGAGGTAGCGGTTCTCCACCAGCTTCGGTACGCTGGGCCACAGAGCGGCGGGAACCAGCGAGAAGGAGATGCCCAGCAGGATGATCGCGGCGTAGGCGATGGGCTTGGTCAGCGGCACGACGGCGAAGGTCAGGTGGCAGACCGTCATCAAGATCGCGCCGACCATCAGCATCGAGGCACCCTTGCCCTTGCGGTCGAGGAAGGTGCCCAGCAGCGGGGTAATGGCAGCGGCACCCAGCGGGAAGAAGAAGAAGATGTTGCCTGCCTGTGCGGCCGAGAGGCCCAGGTTGCATTCGAGCATGTTGATCGCATATTTCTGGAAGGGGAAGATGGCCGAATAGTAGAGCACGCAGAGCGACGATACGATGAGGAACGTCTTGCTCGTGAAGAGCTTGCTCAGGTCGCTGATCTTGAACGGCTCTTCGGGCTCCTCGCCGCTTTCGCCCTCCTGCTGTTCGAGTTTGCGGTCCATCAGGGCGTAGATGCCGAAGTTGAGCAGGCCGATGATGAGCAGCAGCGTGCAGAAGAGCACGGGGCGCGAGACGCTCTCCAGGCCGCCCATCTCCGCGATGCGGGGCGAGAGCAGCACGACGAATGCCACGCCGAGGCGGGCGATGGCCATCTCGACACCCATTGCCAGGGCGAGTTCCTTGCCCTTGAACCATTTGACGATGCCTTTCGATACGGTCACGCCGGCCATCTCCGTGCCGCAGCCGAAGATCATGAAGCCCAGCGAGGCCAGTTTGGCCGATGCGGGGAACGAGGGCCAGAACGAGTTGAGGGCGTTCTCAAGACCGCTGCCGGCGAAGTATTCGCTGACCGCATAGTATTTGATGGCCGCGCCGATGACCATGACCGTGCCGGAGAGGACGGCCGTGAAGCGTACGCCCATCTTGTCGAGGATGATGCCCGCCAGGATGAGGAAGCCGCAGACGTTGAGGAAATACTCCGAAGAGGTAAAGGTGCCGTAGGTCACCGAGTCCCAGCCCAGGCTGCTTTCGAGCATGCTCTTCAGCGGGGAGAGCACATCGACGAACATGTAGGCGAACAGCATGGCCGAGGCCAGCAGCACCAACGCGGTCCACCGTGCGGCGGCGGAGTCGCTGAGTTTCTTTTGAATCGCTTTTGTCATGAGTGTTTTTTATTGATTGGTATTATTGGTTTTGCGTCATTGTCCGCCCGTGTAGCGGCTCAGGATCTCGGAGGCCGATGCGATGCCCAGCTCGCCCGCTTTCGAGAGATCGAGGCAGCCCTTGCGCGTGTCTT
>CAMWGZ010000138.1 GCA_947173915.1 uncultured Alistipes sp. | reverse complement strand
GTTTACCTCCTTGTTGCCCAGGTCGATGCGGCGCTGGTCGCTCTCGCGGATCTCCCGCACGGGCAGCGGACGGCTCCGGGGCAGTCCCGCGAGCGCGGCGGCCGCTCCCGTGCCCGCTTCGCGTGCGACGATCTCTTCGGCGAAGGTGTTCCATTCGCCGCACGAGGGGCAGCGCCCCAGCCATTTGGGGGCTTCGAAACCGCAGTTGCGGCAGAAAAACGCTTTCTTGACTTTGGCCATTGCGGGTTTATTCGGTGTGTGGGGTTAGCGGATGAAGAACCGGTAGATGTCGTTGCCGTTGGCGTAGAGCAGCAGGGCGAAGATGATCAGCAGGCCGATATACTGGGCCGTTTCGAGGAAACGGTCGCTCGGCTTGCGCCCCGTGACCATCTCCCAGAGCGTGAAGAGCGCGTGTCCGCCGTCCAGCCCCGGGATCGGCAGCAGGTTCATGACGGCCAGGATGATCGACAGGAAAGCCGTGCGCAGCCAGAACTCCTCCCAGTTCCAGTAGGTCGGGAAGATGCTGCCGATGGCCACGAAGCCGCCCAGCTCCTCGTACATTTTCGTTTTGGGCTGCACGATCAGCTTGAGCTGCTCCCAGTAGCCCGCCACCGTGCGGCCCGCCTTGCGGATGCCCGCCGGCACCGATTCGGCGAGGGTGTAGTGGCGTGTGCGCAGCGAGTAGGGGTTGCGGGCGATGACCCCCAGCCGGCCCTCCGCATCGACGCTTGCCGGAAGCGAGTCGATACGCTCCCCCCCCCGCCGCAGGCTCAGCAGCACCTGCCGGCCTTTTCTTTGCTGCAGGTACTCGCGGCAGGCGGGGTAGTCGGCCTCGGCGAGGGTGTCGATCGCCGTGATCTCATCGCCGGCGCACAGCCCCGCCTCGCGTGCCGAGGCGTAGGAGACGCTGTCTATCAGGAACGGTATGCGCAGCGTGAACAGGCCCTCGTAGCTCTTCTCGCGCCGCATTTCGATGAGCTGCTCCAGCGGCAGGTCGATGACCAGCTGCCGGCCCTCGCGCTCCACGGTCACACGGCGGCCCTTCTCGGTAACGAGCAGGTCGTTCTGGAACTCGAGGATGTTGTCGATCTCCCGGGCATCGATCGCTATCAGGCGGTCGCCGTCGCGGAAACCCATCCGGTGCCCCGCTTCGTTGAAGTTGTATCCCCAGCGTGCATCGCGGTTCGAGAAGTAGGAGTCGCCCCACGTGTAGCAGACGGCCGAGTAGATGACTACGGCGAGCAGCAGGTTCATCCCCACGCCGGCGAGCATGACCAGCAGCCGCTGCCAGGCGGGTTTGGCGCGGAACTCGTCGGGACGGACCGGACGGCGCATCTGCTCCTTGTCCATCGACTCGTCGATCATGCCGGCGATCTTGACGTAACCGCCCAGCGGCAGCCAGCCCACTCCGTACTCGGTGTCGCCCCGCCGGAACCTGAAGAGCGAGAACCAGGGGTTGAAGAAGATGTAGAATTTTTCGACGCGGATCTTGAACAGGCGCGCCATCAGGAAGTGGCCCAGCTCGTGCAGCCCCACCAGGATCGTGAAGCAGAGGAAGAGTTGGGCGATGCGGATGAGTATCTCCATCGGATCGGTTGCGGAATTAGAGGTTGAGGTATTCGGCGGCCAGCTGCCGGGCTTCGCGGTCGGCGGCCGCCAGATCGTCGAACGAGGGGTTCGCCGAGAACGAGGCGCGGCTCAGAACCTGCTCGATGCAGCGCACGATGGCGGGGTAGCCGCACCGGTGGCCGAGGAAGGCGGCGACGGCCACCTCGTTGGCTCCGTTCATCGTGCAGCCCGCCGTGCCGCCCCGCCGCAGGCAGTCGTAGGCGATGTCCAGCGCCGGGTACTTCACGCGATCGACTTCGGCGAAGGTCAGCGTCGGGTGGTCGGCGAAGCTGAAGGGCGCGACCTCCCGTTCGAGCCGGCGGGGGAAGCCGAGGGCGTAGGCGATCGGGGTGCGCATGTCGGCCTCGCCCAGCTGGGCCTTGATCGCTCCGTCGCGGAACTCGACCATCGAGTGGACGATCGACTGCGGATGGAGCACCACCGCGATGCGGTCGGCGGGAATGCCGAAGAGCCAGTGGGCCTCGATTACCTCGAAGCCCTTGTTTACCAGCGTGGCCGAATCGATCGTGATCTTGGCTCCCATTCGCCACTGGGGGTGGCGGAGCGCCTCCTCGACCGTCGCGTGCTCCAGCTCCTCGCGGGGCCGGTCGCGGAATGCGCCGCCGCTGCACGTGATGATGAGCCGGCGCACGGGCGACTGTTCGCCGACCAGACACTGGAGGATGGCCGAGTGCTCCGAGTCGATCGGCACGATCGGCACCTTGCGCGCTGCGGCCAGCGGCATGATGCGGCAGCCGCCCGCCACGAGGGTCTCCTTGTTGGCTAGCGCCACCTTCTTGCCCGCCAGGATCGCCGCCTCCGTCGGCCGCAGGCCCGCGTAGCCGACCAGGGCGTTTACCACCACGTCGTTCTGGCTCTCTCCCGCCACCTGGCGGAGGGCCTCCTCGCCGGCGTAGGCCTTGACCGAGGTGCCGTCGAGCGCCCGGCGCAGGGCATCGTAGTGCCGCTCGTCGGCGATGACGGCGCTGTCGGCATCGAATGCGACGGCCTGCCGCGCCAGCTCCTCCCAGTTGCTGTGGGCCGAGAGCGTGCGTATTTCGAACAGATCGGGATTCTCCCGGACGATATCGAGTGTCTGTCTGCCGATCGACCCGGTCGATCCGAGCAGTGCGATGCGTTGTTTCATGGTCGGTTTAGAAGACGATGTAACCCTCCGGATCGACCGGTTTCCCGTTGCTCCAGAGTTCGAATTCGAAGATCTTGGCATCACTGCCTTCGGCGAGTGTCTCGGCATTGGTGCCGATTACCTCGCCCCGTTTGATGCGCTGTCCCACGCTGACGTGCGACTTCGAGAGGTTCTTGTAGATCGAAAGCAGGTTGTTGGCGTGTTGTATCTGAATCAGATAGCCCGTCTCCGGACTCCAGAGGCTCAGCACGACCGTCCCGTCGTCGGTCGCGGCGATCTGCGTGTCGGGCGAGGCGGCGAGCCGGATGCCGAAGTTCTCCCGCTTGATGTCGAAGCGTTCGATCACGATGCCGTCGATCGGGGCCGTCAGCTCGATGTTCTTGCGCGGCTTCGCGGCCGTGTGGAGCAGCGAGTAGGGACCTTCTCCCTCCATCTCGGCCCGCAGCAGCGAGTCGGCACCCGAGGGGGGGACGAGGCTCTTGTCGGAGCGGACGCTGTCCTGCCTGCCGAGCGTGCGCACCACCGGAGTCTTGCCCTGCATGATCAGCGCGATGTTGTCGTTGTAGGTAATCATGTCGTGCATCATCCGCTCCATCGAGTCGAGCCGCACGAGGTTGTGCATCAGGTACTCGCGGGAGCGTGCCGCCTCGACCCGGTAGCCGGGCAGCAGCTCCAGCACGGGGGTGTAGGCCACGATCGAGAGGATGAGGATGAACAGGAGCAGTGCGAAGGCCAGCAGTGCGGAGAGCATTCCGGCCGGGGAGATATGGGTGTACCACTCCTCGACGTTGTTTGTCGCGTCGAGCATGCTCAGGCGGCGCTTGCGGGTAAATTCCCGCCACGCGGCCGGTATGGATCGAAAGAGTTTCATGTTCTTCTTTTTCGTGGATACAAAGATACGAAAAGTCGAGCGCAGAAGCAAGCGGTAGCTTGATTATGCCGAGACGGAGTATCTAAGGCGAAGCCAAAGATACGAATAAGCCGGGGCAAAAGCAAGCTCGCTTGCATTTTGCCGGGCGCGGAGGCGAATCCGGCTGCGATTTCGTCGGGCCGGAGCGGCGGAGAATCGCTGCGATTGCGGCCGAATCATGCCATCGGGAGGTTTCGGATGGGTAATAAAAACAGCCCGGCTAAACTAATCGCCGGGCTGCCGAAGCCGTTCCGTGGCGGGATTTACCG
>CAMWGZ010000137.1 GCA_947173915.1 uncultured Alistipes sp. | reverse complement strand
GGGTAGCGATTCCGCCGCGATCTACACCCAGCAGAATCGTCCGGATCTGGCGGCGGAAGAGGCGGCGCAGGTTGCCGTGCTGGAGGAGTTCCTCCCCAAACGGATGAGCGAGGCGGAGCTGACCGAAGCCGTGCGCGCGATCATCGCCGAGACGGGTGCCACCTCCATGAAGGAGATGGGCAAAGTGATGGGGGTGGCCTCCAAGCAGCTGGCCGGACGTGCCGACGGCAAGGATATTTCCGCCAAGGTAAAGGAGCTGCTGGGATAAGCGCGGGATTGCCGGCCCGGAACAGAGATGGATTTGCTGCACTTCCTGCATCGTAACGTCAAGACGATCGCCATGCCGCTGGGCATGGCGATCGGGGCGGTGCTGTGCCGTCCGGTTACGGCCCTCGAAGCGTTTTCGCACCAGATGATCACTCCGGCGCTGATCTTTCTGATGCTGTTTTTTACCTTCTGCCGTGTCGATGTGCGGCAGATGCGCGCGAGCATGCTGCACTTCTGGCTGCTGGTTTTCCAGCTGGCCGGGTGTGCGGCCGTTTACCTGCTTCTTTTTCGCTACGATCCCGTCGTGGCGCAGGGGGCGCTGATCTGCGTGCTTGCCCCGGTCGCTATGGCGGCGGTCGTCATTGCCGGCATGCTGGGGGCCAACGTGACGACGATGGCGACCTACAGCCTGCTCTGCAACCTGACGATCGCGCTGGCGGCTCCCGTCGTGCTGTCGCTCGTCGGGGCCGATCATTGTACCTTCCTCGGCATCCTGTCGCGTGTCGGGCCGCTGCTGGTTCTGCCCTTCGTCTGTGCGCAGCTTTGCCGGGCGGTGTTCCCCCAGCTGGCCCGGTGGGTTGCGGAGCACAGCCAGATTTCGTTCTACATGTGGCTGGTCTCGCTGGTCGTGGTCATCGGCCGCACGACCGCTTTCATTCTCGACCTGCGCAATGCCGATCCTTGGACGGAGATGACCCTGGCGCTAGTGGCTCTCGTGATCTGCCTGGTGCAGTTCAAGCTGGGCCGCCTGCTGGGGCGGCACTACGGCGATGCGCCGGCAGGCGGGCAGTCGCTGGGGCAGAAGAACACGGTGCTGGCCGTCTGGATGGCCCAGTCGTTCCTCGACCCCATTTCGTCGGTCGCCCCGACTGCTTACATTGTCTGGCAGAACTTCGTGAACAGTTATCAAATCTACAAAAAGGATAGAGAAGCGGCGAAAAATCAAATATAAATCATTGTCTTGACTCTCTGATCCGTTTTTTCGGAATCATTTTCTTCGGCAGCGATTCGGTATCAAGTTCTGCAGCGGCGTTTCTGTATCGAGGCAGCCTTGCCTCATGGCAAGGCGGAAATTCGGAAGAAACAATCAGAATGTGAGAAGCAGCCCTTTCTTTTGCCGGAGAGCCTCTTCATAGAGGCTGCAAAGGTCGTCGTAGGCTTCCATCCACTCCTCCGGTTCGGTTTCATACAGCAGGTCTTCCGGTTCGGCATTGGCCGCTTCGTCTCTGTTTTCCTCCAATACCTTCAGAATCTCCGCCACTTCGCTGCAATCGATAATACCCAGGCCTTCCATGCCGGGATCGACGACAACATCGTCGATCTCAACCTCCCGGCCGGTAACGGGAAGTTCCCCCTGTTCAAATACGCCAAGTCCTTTGATCACTTCATTCACAGCGTCCCACATCTCGCCCAGGCCGCGGTCCTCCCCCACATCGTAGCAGGCCGTGAGCAGAATATCGAAATAGACCTGAAGCGTCAGCTCGCCGAACTCCTCCTCCCAGTTTTCGCCCAACTCGTCGCCGGTGTAAGGGGATTGCAGTTCGTCGAGATGGGCACAGATATACCGGTGTGCCACCTCGGTGTTTCGGATGCTCTCTTTCATGACAGGTTCTATCTCGGCGTGAAATTTCTTCGTGTCGAATACAAACGCCTTATGTTCCATGCTCATAATTCGTCCTCCATTATATTGAAATGTTTCAATGCCTTCTTATATGCCCTGCGTGCGTCGCCCCCTCCGGCTTTGCCTTTGAGGCTTCTCAGTACCTTCAGGGCGTAGTCGCGCTTCATCCCTTTGGCAATATCGGCTATCAGCTCCTTGATTTCGTTTGTCGCCTTGCAGTCCAGCACCTTCTGAAGTACATCCGCAAGTTCTTCGTCTGCCTCGTCGCTCATCTGCGTCAGGACCTCCGTATCCCTTGCTGTTATCCACAAACTTTCGAGTGCAAAATAGACGAATTCGATCCAATCCTCGCGTGTTGTCTTTTTGATCCGTTTGAGCTTCTTGTCGATAAACTCCCGTGTGACGATACTTATCAGACGCACATCCTCTTCCTTGAAGCGATAACCGGACGTATAATACGACAGCAGACAATATTTCACGATATCCAACCCCTCGTCGGACCGGAAATAACGCAGAATACCCTCCGGTCCCTCCTCGATCCGAATGATCATTGCCTGAAACACCGCTTTCTCGCACGGCAATCGGTCAAAATCGGCGGGGGCGATGCTGCGTTCCTTCTCCTTCAATGCCTCCAGTCCTTTGCGGCCGTTCAGATTGAAAATACTGATTGCGGCATCCAAACGCATGTAGTTCGCCTCATGATACAGGACGGGGTACAAGCACTCCAGATACTTCTCGTCGTGACTTTTTCCCATTGCCATCACAATGGCCCGGGGCAAGGGCGCGCCGGATCTTACCGCCTCTTCGATGTCGGCATCGGTAACGGTGCACGCCGCGTTATTGTGGTTCAGGACTTCATATTCAATATCAATTTCCAATTATGCGGATTGCGGTAAAATAGGATTCTTTTCTGAAGTCGGAGGTTTGCAGTTCGCAGGATTCATTCGCGGTAAAAACGGCATCTCCGCCCTGATAATATTCTTCGTCGATAACGAACTGCACGTTCTTGAGTCGGGGTGTCTCGACGACGAATAATGCTGCCTCGCGCTCATAACGGATGCGGAAGTCGGGATAAGCGGCGGCGAATTCCTCGATTGACGACATCGCACCGCCTCCTCTGTCGGTCAGAGTCCGGTCGGAATAGACGATGATTTCGCCGATCCTGCCGGTCACTCGACCGGCAGGAAAATCGTATTGCGGCGTTACTTTAACCCACCCCTCGTTGCCGATTTCGTAAATATATACGGAGGTCTCGCGCATCCCTCCTTCCGAATCGCTTCTATCTGCCTTGGATTCGGTTTTGACGAACCCATCCGCCTTGTCCGGAAGAGTGCGCCGATGCGAAACGGGCCGGCGCAGTTGTCGGCTATCAGGTAGGTATTGACGGATGCGGAATCGTTCTGTCGGGCCGCAACAACCGGCGGAAAGGCGATTTTGTCGTTTCGATCGTTGCCGCTGCGGCCTGACCCGCAAGCCAGGCAGGCGGCGAGTGCGATGACTGCGAATAAAAGGAGCGGTTTGGTCTTCATTTTTCTCGGATACCTGTTTGTCGGAGTGGCCGGAAGCGTCATGGGCAGGAAAGGACCGGAGTACCGGTGTTTGTGTCTTTACCTCGTTTTTCCGGCGTTTCGGAGGTGGCAAAAGCGTCTCGTCTCTTGGACCTGTTCCGGCTGCTTAGGGTGTCGTGAGCGCCATGCCGGTCGGTCCGGCCGCTGACGGTGTTCCCGTTATTTCCGGAAGATGAAATAGACGGCCAGCACGAGGCAGACGAACCCCGCCAGATGGTTCCAGCGGAGGGTGTCCGACTTCATGAAGACGAGGGCGAAGAGGGTAAACACCAGCAGGGAGATGACCTCCTGAATCACTTTCAGCTCCCAGATCGAGTAGGGGCCGTCGTATTGGGCGCTGCCGATCCGGTTCGCCGGGACGAGCAGGCAGTATTCGAACAGGGCGATTCCCCAGCTGAAGAGCACCACTGCAGCGATGCTCCAGCGCTCCATTTTCGATTTGAAAGCGATCTGTCCGTACCAGGCCAGCGTCATGAAGGCGTTGGAGCAGATCAGCAGCAGGATGGTGGCCAGGGCGCGTGTCATGCGAGCAGTGTATTGAAG
>CAMWGZ010000136.1 GCA_947173915.1 uncultured Alistipes sp. | reverse complement strand
CCCGCAGCACGGGCCGCACGAGCCGGCCGCATCTCTTCTGGGCCGTCAGCTACCACCAGATCGGCATCCCCATTGCCGCCGGCGTGCTTTACCCCTTCACAGGATACCTGCTCGATCCGATGCTCGCCGGAGGAGCCATGGCACTCAGCAGCGCCTGTGTCGTGGGCAACAGCCTGCGGATCAAATACATGAAACGATGATCCCGGGAGGCGTGCCCTTCGGTCGTCGCGGCCGCAGCTCCTCCGGAGGCCTCTGCCGCGGAATAATGCGGAGCGGAGAGCGCCGCCGACCGGAGAATTGTTCTATTTTTGCACCGACGAACCGAAGGTTGTGCGAAGCGGGACGATTTTTGCAACCGTTTTTCAAAACCGAAAAATACGGATTCTTATGGAATTTTTAGCGGAACATCATCTGCTCGGTCTGGTGATCGGAGCAGCGACATTTTTGATTATCGGTATTTTCCATCCGCTGGTAATCAAGGGAGAATATTACTTCGGAGTGCGCCTCTGGTGGGGTTTTCTCGCAATGGGTATCGCCGCGATCGCGGGATCGCTGCTGTTCGATAATATCCTTTGGTCCACGCTGCTGGCCGTCTGGGGCGCTTCGTCGCTCTGGAGCATCGGGGAGCTGTTCGAGCAGCGCACGCGCGTCGAGAAAGGGTGGTTCCCCAAAGGTCCCCGCAAGGATCGCCGGCACTGACCCTTCGAATCGCTCGCGGGGGACTCTCCCGCAGCGGAATACCTCTGAAGAAATGATGAAAAAACTCGCCGCAACGACCTATTGGCTGCTCTGCCTATCTGCCTTCGCTCTGTGTTGCCGCCATGCGCTGCTGTCGCAGCGGCGAAACCTCCCGTCCGAAGCGGAGGAGGCTGCACCCCGGACGGAGACCCGCCGCCAGGCCCGCCTGCTTTTCGTCGGCGACCTGATGATGCACAAGCCCCAGCTTTCCGCCGCCCGCACCGACGACGGATACGACTTTTCGCGGTCGTTCCGCTGGCTCAGGCAGCGCTTCGCGGAGGCCGATGCCGTCATCGTCAATCTCGAAACCACGCTCTCCGATGCCGGACCCTACACGGGTTATCCGCTTTTCCGTTCGCCCGTTGCCGTAGCCGGGGCGATGGCCGACGCAGGCGTGGATATTGCGGTGTTGGCCAACAACCACTGCTGCGACGGCGGTGCAAAGGGCATTCGGACGACATTGGAGGCGCTCGACCGGGTCGGGATTGCCCACACGGGCATGTTCTGCGACAGCGCCGGGCATCGGGCGCGGCATCCGCTCTATTTCGAGGCGGGCGGCATCCGCTTCGCCCTGCTTAACTATACCTACGGGACCAACGGCATGCCCGTTCCGGCAGGCTGCACGGTCAATCGGATCGACACGCTGCGCATCGGCGGGGATCTGGCGGCGCTCGACCGCGACCGCACTGAGTGCGTGATCGCCTTCATGCACTGGGGCAACGAATACCAGCGCCGTCCCGACCGGCACCAGCGCGAGCTGGCCGCCTTCCTGCGCCGCCGGGGTGTGACGCTCGTCGTCGGCAGCCACCCCCACGTGGTGCAGCCTTTCGAGCGGCAAGACGGAGGTGTCGTGTTCTACTCACTGGGAAACTTCCTCTCCAACCAGCGTAAGCGCTACTGCAACGGCGGCATGCTGGCAGCTGTCGAAGTTACGGCTTTCGGCCGGGATTCACTCGTCTGTGTCCCCGAGGCGATTCCGGTGTGGGTCATGCTTCCGGGCTACGAGGCTCTGCCGCCCGAAGTGGGGGATACGCTCTCCATGCCGCCGCACGTGCGCTCCGAGTACGAGGAGTTCCGGCGGGACTTCGACGCGATCGTCGGCTGAAACGCTCCCGTCCGGAACGCCCGAGGTCACTCGTCCGCTCCGAGAATGACATCGATGCTGTCCCGTATCGCCTGCACCGCTTCGGGGTGCGAGTTCATCCACTCAACGGCCTGCTCTCCGTCCAGCAAGACAAACGTCGAATCCAGACGGTAAAGTCGATCGACCGCATATTCGGCGACTTTACGGGATGTTGCCGCATCGGTGTCCGGCATCGTGGACATATACGTCGGCACGTAGGTTTCGTAATGCGTCGCGAACAGCTCGCTGCAACTTCTTTTTTTCTCCTCCTCCCGGCAGGCGAGCAGCGCCAGCGAAAGCGTTAAAACCGACAAACAAAATCCTTTTTTCATAACAAGAGATTTTGGGGATCGCCACGCCTCCGCGGCAGATCGGCATCGATGACAAGATACGGTAAAAAAAGTCGGAGCGCAGAAAAGTGTCTTAAAAATTGGTTAATTTTGGCGGGTATTTGCTTTGAGGACGGCAGAATCGGGGGGCCGCCTCTTTTGTACCGAAATATCAATCGAAAACGGCCATGAAGTTAGAAACCGAAAGACTGGTGCTGCGTCCGTGGAAAGCCACGGATGCGAAGAGTTTGTATCGCTACGCAAAAGACGAGCGCGTAGGACCTGCCGCCGGATGGCCGCCACACAGAAGCGAAGCCGAGAGTGCCGAGATCATCCGCACCGTTTTCGCACAGGAGGGGGTATTTGCCGTTACCTTGAGGGGCAGCGACACCCCGATAGGGTGCATCGGACTGATCGTCGGCTCCGGCAGCAACTTCCCGATCAGCGAGCAAGAAGGCGAAATATCCTATTGGATCGGTGTCCCGTTCTGGGGCCGGGGGCTGATCCCGGAGGCCATGAAGGAGGTAATCCGCTACGGTTTCGAAGACCTCGGCCTCTCCGCGCTCTGGTGCGGCTATTTCGACGGCAACGAAAAATCCAAACGGGCACAGGAGAAGTGCGGATTCCGATGGCACCACACCAACGAAGAGCAGTATTTTCCTTTGACCGACGACCGGCGGATCGAACACGTCAGCCGACTGACGAAAGGGGAGTGGGAAAATTCGGCTATGTAATCCAGCAGCATTTCTGAGCACGGCCAGGAGGCCTATCCGGCCTCGCACCCCGGTCGGTCGATTCGATAAGCAGTTTTATTCGGTATTGATTTCCTTGGCTATATTCTGTTGCTCTTAACAACAGGCAACCGCTTTCCCCTGATATTTTTCGGAGCAACAACCTACGATACAATACTTCATGTTGCCAGGCATTTTTGATATGCGATTCGGGGGCTGCCTGACGCACGCATATATGATCTTGCAATATCATAGCATGCCATGATACCGTCAATATCAGCTGCCGCTCCTTTCCTGATCTGTATCATTGTGCGGTTTCTTTATGTTTTCTCACAAGTTCAATCGCCTCTTTTCCGGTCATGCCGTCGATATCAAGTCGCAGCACGGATACCAGACCGATACATTTCGAGATTTCGGCATCGGGAGCTACACCGGGAGAATATTTCTCGCACAGGAGCACAAGCCCCCTCATCATCTCATCACGGGCCGTGACAACCTGGATTTTGCCTTTTACAATTACGCTCCTGAAATAGGAGGTAAACTCGTCAGGCATTATCATATCCTGTCCGACGACACAAAACGAGCAACGGCTGTCAGCCTCGATACACTCCATCTTATGCCCCTTGACGGCACTGTGGAAATAGATTCACTTGTTACCGTCATAGACGTAGCTGATCGGCACACCGTATGGCTCCCCATCGGAATCTACCAACGACAGGACACCGTTTGTTGCATTGCACAGAATTTCCTTTGTAGCTTGCTCGCTGAGCAGCTGTTTGAACCGGCGCATTTTTCTTTCCATTATCCCAATATTTTAAGTCCGACGATTGAAAGAATAAGCGTGGTCAGAAACAGAATGCGCCAAAATGTAGCCGGCTCATGGAAGAAAACAATCCCGACCACCACGGCACCGACAGCTCCGATCCCCGTCCAGACGGGGTAAACTATGCCGATTGGTAGTTTTTCTGCGGCTTTTGCCATCAGATACATACTCAATGCAAGAGCTGCGAAGAATCCGATCCACCACATGGTCAGCTCCTGACCTGTCGCGGTCTTGGTCTTGCCAAGACAAAATGTAAAGCCGACTTCCATCAGTCCGGCTAAAATAAGTATAATCC
>CAMWGZ010000135.1 GCA_947173915.1 uncultured Alistipes sp. | reverse complement strand
AATCTTCTTCGTCGAGGGCGACTCGGCAGGCGGTACGGCCAAGCAGGGACGCGACCGCAATTTCCAGGCGATCATGCCGCTGCGAGGCAAGATCCTGAACATCGAGAAGGCGCAGGAGCATAAAATGTGGGAGAACGAGGAGATCAAGAACATGTTCACGGCACTGGGCGTAACGATCGGCACCGAGGAGGACAGCAAGGCACTCAACCTCGAAAAACTCCGCTACGACAAGATCATCATCATGACCGATGCCGATGTCGATGGCAGCCACATCGCGACGCTAATGCTGACCTTCTTCTTCCGTAAGATGAAGGAGCTGATCGAAAACGGCCACGTCTATATCGCCACCCCGCCGCTGTTCCTGGTCAAGAAAGGACAGCAGGAGCGCTACTGCTGGACGGAGAAGGAGCGCGACGCGATCTCCGCCGAAATGGGCAAAGGTGTGCACATTCAGCGTTACAAAGGTCTCGGCGAGATGAACTCCCACCAGTTGTGGGAGACGACGATGAACCCCGACACCCGCATCCTGCGTCAGGTGACGATCGAAAATGCGGCGGAAGCCGACCGCGTCTTCTCGATGCTGATGGGCGACGAGGTGCCGCCGCGCCGCGAGTTCATCGAGAAGAACGCGCATTACGCCAACATCGACGCATAAGAAGACGAAGGACTGTTCCGGCTGTGGCCGGGGCGATCCTTTTTTTATCCGGCCAGCGGCGGGCGATCGTCGCGGGAGTCCTTGCCGGGGTTCGGCGGGGGCGGTCGGAAGGAAGAGTCCGAAATCATTGAGACGATAATATTGATTTATGAAAGTAACGGTAATCGGTGTCGCCGGCGGAACGGGGTCGGGCAAGAGTACGCTGGTAAAGCGGCTTCAGGAGGCTTTCCGGACGGAAGACGTAGTGACGCTCTGTCACGACTATTACTACAAGGCCCACCCCGAGCTTACCTACGAGGAGCGGACGCAGCTCAACTACGACCATCCCCAGGCTTTCGACACGGACATGCTGGTCGAACACATCCGTACGCTGAAGAACAACGTACCGATCGAACATCCGCTCTATTCGTTCGTCGATCACAACCGAATGCCGGAGACCGTATCGGTCAAACCTTCGAAGGTGGTCATCGTCGATGGCATCCTGATCTTCGAGAACAAGGAGCTGCGCGACCTGATGGACATCAAGGTCTTTGTCGATACGGATGCCGACATACGCCTGGCCCGGCGCATCCTGCGGGACGTATGCGACCGGGGGCGGACGATGCAGTCGGTCATCGCGCAATACACCTCGACGGTCAAGCCGATGCACGAGGAGTTCGTCGAGCCTTCGAAAAAATATGCCGACGTAATCATTCCCGAAGGAGGATTCAACTCGGTGGCGGTGGCGATGCTGATCCGCAGCATCCAGTCGCTGATCCAGACCAAGTGACCTTCTCGCTTCGGCCGCAACAAGGACGACGCAGGAGCATGAAGCTCCTGCGTCGTTTTCATTATGCCGTATCGCTCCGTCGGAAACTTTTTATACTGTTTTATTGCTTATTTCATTATTTCCGTTATCTTTGTAAACAGAAGAAACCAATCTGTTATCATCATGCGCCTGTTTGCCGGAATCCTTTGCATCCTCCTCGTCCTGGAGGGATGCAGCCAAAATGACACACCCCACGCCTCCGCCCCCGCACCGGTGCGGATCGCACCGACCATTACCCGGGTCACAGGACTCAATTTCGACGAAGGAGACCGCATCGGACTGCGAATCGACAAGGCCGACGGACGGTATTGCGAGAACGCGGTCCTCTCCTACGACGGGGCCTGCTTCGCATCGGAGGGGCTGGTCTGGTACGACGATCCGGAGGAGCGTTCGACCCTGACGGGATACTACCCCTACTCGCCGGCGGGAATGCCCGAGCGCTTCGGCGTTTCGGCCGACCAGCGTACGCACGAAGCCTATGTCGCGTCGGACCTTCTGCTGGCACGAGCCGAGCAGGTGGCCCCGAGCAGCACGCCGGTTCCGCTGGTTTTCGATCATCTGCTCTGCAAAGTGACCGTCTGCCTGACCAACCGCACCGAAGAGACGGTTTCGAGCGTTTCGCTGGAGGGGCTTCGGACGGATGCGACGGTGGATCTGGAGCAAGGGAAGGTCCGCGCAGACCTTTCCGCCTCGGCAACAGCGATCTACCCCTACCCCCGCGAAGAGGGATGCTACGAAGCGATCGTCGTTCCCCAGAACGTGTCGCTGCGGCTGGTGGTGGCGACCTCCGACGGGACCACCCACATTCGCTCGTTCCAAGCTGCCGACCTGCTCGCCGGAAGCCGCTATACGATTGACGCAACGCTGACCAAAACCATGCTGACCGCCAGGCTGGAGGGGTCGATCCGGGACTGGAACGAAGGCGGCGCGCTTGTCCCGGAGGGCGGAGAGAAGCCCGCAGAGCCGGCGGATGGCCTTCTTTACGAAGGTGTGGCCTACCGTACCGCCACGCTGCCGACCGGCAGCGTGTGGATGGCGGAGAATCTTCGCTACGCACCCCCGGGAACGCCCGCATCGCCCGACGCTGGGTCCGATGCCGGAATCTGGCTGCCGTGCACGCTCTCGCTGGTCGCCTCGGAGGATGCGGAGTACATCGCCGCACAGGGATTGCTGTACGACCTCGAAACGGCGGCCGGACCGTCCGCCGCACAAAACGGGACACTGCGACCGGAGGGGGTGCGGGGAGTCTGCCCCGAAGGATGGCATATCCCGACGCAAGCCGATTTCACGGAGTTGATGGAACACGGAGCGGCTCTGGAGGAGACGTTCTTCTCCTTCGCCGGCATTCGGGATGCGACGGGAAAATACACGGGACAAAAGCTGAACGACGGATTCGCGCGGAGCTACTTCCTGGGATCGACGGCCGACGAAGAGAGCGAGGCATCGTATCTGTGCCTCTGTTTTGCCAAAAACGGCACACGGAGCCTCGTGGGAATGGATGCGGCAACGGGACTTCCGCTGCGCTGCGTGAAAGACAGGTAGCGATATTTATCAGACATTGTGCGACAGCGGTGCGGGCACGATCTCCCGCGTGTCGAAATCGCCCCAACGCTCGACGATCGTATCGAGCGTCGCACGAATCTCGTCGGGATCGAACGAGGTAACCAGCTTGAGCCGCGTCGCCTTGAAATCGGGAAGCCCCTTGAAGTAGTTCGACAAGTGGCGGCGCAGCTCCAGAATGCCGACCCGCTCCCCCTTTATCTCCAACGACTTCTCCAGATGGATCTTGGCGATCGCGACCCGCTCGGCCACCGACGGCTGGGGCATGACCTCGCCGGTGGCGAGGAAGTGCTTCGCTTCGCGGAAGATCCAGGGCCGCCCGTAGGTCGCCCGCCCGATCATCACGCCGTCCACGCCGTAGCGTTCGAACATCTCCCGGGCTTTGGGCCCGGAATCGACATCGCCGTTGCCGATGATGGGGATCCGTATGGCGGGGTTGTTCCGCACACGCCCGATGAGCGTCCAGTCAGCCTCGCCCCGATACATCTGGGCGCGGGTGCGGCCGTGAATCGTCAGGGCCGCGATACCGACATCCTGAAGGCGCAGGGCGATCTCCTCGATATTCTTCGACTCCTCGTCCCACCCCAGCCGCGTCTTGACCGTCACGGGTTTGCGCACCGCCTGCACGATGCGGCGCGTCATCTCGACCATCAGCGGCACGTCGCGCATCATCCCCGAACCGGCCCCACGGCCCGCGATCTTCCTGACCGGACATCCGAAATTAATGTCAATGATATCGGGACCGGCCGCCTCGGCGATGCGGGCGGCCTCGACCATCGGTTCGATCTGGTGTCCGTAGATCTGGATGCCGACGGGACGCTCCGACTCGGCGATGCGCAGCTTGGCGAGCGACTTGCCGGCATCGCGGATCAGGCCGTCGGAGGAGATGAACTCCGTATAGACGACATCCGCGCCGAAGCGCTTGCACATGTAACGGAACGAAGGGTCGGTCACATCCTCCATCGGTGCGAGGAACAGCGGGCGGTCGCCCAGTTCGATATCTGCGATTTTCACGAAATCCTGTTTTTAAGGAATCAGCCGGGCAA
>CAMWGZ010000134.1 GCA_947173915.1 uncultured Alistipes sp. | reverse complement strand
CTTTGGCTTCGCCTTAGATACTCCCGCTCGGCAAAATGCAAGCAAGCTTGCTTTTGCCCTCGGTTATTCGTATCTTTGTCCGACACGAAGCCCCGCCGCATGAAACTCAAACCGCCGAAAATCATCCGCCGCCTCTTTCCGTCGCTGATCTGGGAGATCGACGACCGGGAGGGAGTCTTCCTGACCTTCGACGACGGCCCCACCCCGGGCATTACCGAGTGGATTCTCGCCACGCTGGAGAAATACGATGCCAAGGCCACCTTCTTCCTGCTGGGCAAGAACGTCGAGGCCTATCCCGACCTCTTCCGCCGCATCGTTGAGGCGGGCCACAAGGTCGGCAACCACACCTACTCCCACCAGAAGGGCTGGGGTATGAGCCTGGAGCGCTACCTGGAGGATGTCGATTTCGCCAACGACCTGATCGACAGCCAGCTGTTCCGCCCGCCCTACGCACGCATTACCCCGGCACAGGCCCGGGCGCTCGCCCAGCGCTACACGATCGTCATGTGGGACGTGCTCTCGCGCGATTACAGCCGCTCGCTCTCGCCCCGCAAATGCCTCAAGAACGTGATCCGCCACCTCGAACCCGGTGCGATCGTCGTCTTCCACGACAGCGAGAAGTCGTTCCGCAACATGCGCTACGCCCTGCCCCGCACCCTGGAGCAGATCCGCCGGATGGGACTCCGCTGCAAAACCATCGAACTCTCGAATCCATGAAAATCATCGTCGCCGTAACCGCCGCGAGCGGTGCGATCTACGCCCGGCTGCTGCTCGAACGCCTGCTCCGCTCGGAAGAGGTCCGCGAGATCGCCCTGATCTTCAGCCGGCAGGCCGAAGAGGTCGCCCGCTACGAAGGAGTCCGCTTCCCCGAGGACGGCCGCATCCTCCGCTACGACCGCGACGACATGTTCGCCCCGCCGGCCAGCGGCTCGGCGGACTACGACGCGATGGCGGTCATCCCCTGCTCGGCAGGCACGCTCGGACGCATCGCCGCGGGCACCTCGCAGAGTCTGATCGAGCGGGCGGCGGACGTGATGCTCAAGGAGCGCCGGCGGCTGGTGCTGGTGCTGCGCGAAACCCCGCTCTCGCTCCTCCACCTGCGCAACATGACGGTCCTGACCGAAGCCGGCGCGGTCATCCTGCCCGCAGCGCCGGCATTCTACGCCCGCCCCGCGACGATCGAGGAGCTGTGCGGCTCGGTCGTGGAGCGGACCACGGCGCTGCTGGGACTCCGCCTCCCCGGCTACCGCTGGACGGGAGACGACGGGCAGCATCCGGCCGAAGCGCCGGTCCCGGAGTCCGCCGCAGGGAAATGAGCCCCGCATTTCGAAAATAAAAGCGCGGAGGCCTCCATTTCGAAGATTTTTCTTAATTTTGCGCATTCGAAACAATTACACAAAAAACATACACCAATGGCAACAACCGCAGACATCAAGATCGGCATGTGCATCGAGCTGGACGGCAAAACGTTCCAGATCGTCGATTTCCAGCACGTAAAACCGGGCAAAGGCCCCGCTTTCGTACGTACGAAACTCAAAAACCTGGAGAACGGCCGCGTTCTGGACAACACCTTCACGGCAGGTGCCAAGATCGAACCGGTACGTGTGGAGCGCCGTCCCTACCAGTTTACCTACGAAGACGACCTGGGCGCGCACTTCATGCACACGGAGACCTTCGAGGAGATCAACATCGACAAGAACCTGATCGCCAACTACGACCTGATGACCGACGGCCAGATCGTCGAGGTCATGTTCCACACCGAGAAGGAGACCGTTCTTTCCGCCGAGCTTCCCCCGATCGTCGATATGGAGGTTACCTACACCGAGCCGGGCATCAAGGGCGACACCGCCTCGACCAACTCGCTCAAACCCGCGACGGTCAATACCGGTGCTACGGTACGTGTTCCCCTGTTCATCAACACGGGCGACAAGATCCGCGTCGATACCCGCACGCGCGAGTATTACGAGCGCATCAAATAAGCTCTTTTTCCGCAAAGAGCGATTCCACGAGGGGCGTACTTCGACAGTACGCCCCTCTCTTCTTCCCGGCCCCTCCGTGCCGTCGGAACCGGCCGACGGGCTGCGCCTCCCCGCCCCCATCCCGCCGCCGGCAAGGCATCCGGATTCCCGTATAAAAATGACCGGAAATTTGGATTTTTCGGAAATATGCCTTATCTTGCACCGAGAGAGACTGCGGGAAAAAGCCTCCCGGCAGTCGAAACACCGAAAAAAAAGACCACAAACCGGATTGCCTATCGAAACACTCTCTACTCTCAATAAATTACAGGAGAAAGAGTTATGAACACGAAAGCATTAAGCGACCGCGAGTTGCTTAATCAATATCTGGCAGGCGATCGAACTTCCATTTCCCAGCTGATCGAGCGTTACGAGCGTCGTGTCCGCGACTACATCTACATGATGGTCAAGGACAGCGACCGGACCGACGACATTCTTCAGGAGACCCTCATCAAGGCGGTCCGCGTCATCGACGAAGGGCGCTACACGGACAACGGCAAGTTTCTGTCGTGGCTCCTGCGCATCGCCCACAATCAGGTAATCGACCACTTCCGGGCCGCCAAACAGCACAAGCAGGTCAATGAAAGCGAAAGCGGTTACGACCTGCTGGGGACGCTGCGCTTCGCCGAAGGGACGGTCGAAGACAGGATGGTCAGCCAGCAGACCGAACAGGAAGTGCGCGGCCTGATCGAACAGCTGCCGCCCGAACAGCGCGAGGTGGTCATGATGCGCTACTACTCGGGCCTCAGCTTCAAGGAGATCGCCGAACAGACCCAGGTCAGCATCAACACGGCGCTCGGCCGCATGCGCTACGCGCTGATCAACCTGAGGCGCATGATCCGCGAAAAAGAACTCGTTTTGTGTTAGCCGACGCGCAATAAAACGAAAACCGCGACGTTTTTTAGATGCAAACCAAAAACGGCGCGGCCTATGAGTGAAATCGACCAAACGGATACGACAAGATCTATCTCGGACGAAGAACTGCTGATCGAAGAGGTTATCGGAAGCGATACGGATCTGTATTACCTCCATTTCTTTCTTTCGGAAATTCTTCGGAAGGGATAATTTAGGGTTAATTTTTGATGGGAGAAGGCTGCGAACTCAGGTTCGCAGCCTTCGTTTTGACACGACAGCCGGCCGCCGCGCGCTACAACCGCTGCAACTCGTCGCGGGTAAGATGAACCTCCACACCGCCCAGCGCATAGCACCCTATATCGTAGGGGTTGTAGTAGAAGGTTATTCCGTCGTCGGCGACCTCGAAGTTTTCGGTCGCCGTGATATACTCCGGGAAGAATCCCAGCTCGGCCAGCCCTTCGTCGCCCGCGACATCGAACCGCTCGTACAGCTTCCGGCGGATCGCCTCCCGCAATGCGGCCTGCCGCTCCAGGTCGAACAGGTCGGCCAGCACCAGCTCGTAACCGCCGGCAAGCGAGTAGTTGTGGCACTCGATCGAGTACATGCCGTGCGCCCCGCCCGTGTAGCTCGAACGCAGAATCGTGAACACAAGCAGCGAATCGACCGCGCGCGCATCCGACTCGACGGTCAGCTCCAGCTCCGTCGTCCAGTCGGGATCCTGCTCGGGCAGATCGCCCACATACTCCTCCATAAACCGGGCGACAGAGGCATCGACCGCCTGGCGGACATCGCCCTGGAAGTGCTCCAGGCCGAAGAAATAGTGCTTGTCGGCCTCCTCGATCGCCTGAAGCGCCGGCACCTTGTCGGCATCGACTATGGTCGCGAAAGCATACTGGAACCGTGCGGTAACCCCTCCGCGCACCACGACGGTATCAGCCACCACCGTCTCGAAACGGGGGGCCGTGCTCCGACGACATCCGCCGGCGACGATTCCCGCCAACAGCAACAACGAAAAAATCAATCGTTTCATAACCCAAATGTTTAAAATCCGCAGAACAACCTCCGGCACGCAAACCGCCTCCGGGGAGATGCCACGCAAGAATCCTGCAAAATACCCCGCCGGATCCGCGAAGAGGCACCCCCAAACCGCCGCTCCGTCCTTCGACGGAAATGCGCCGCAGCAACGGGAGGTGTCCCGCAT
>CAMWGZ010000133.1 GCA_947173915.1 uncultured Alistipes sp. | reverse complement strand
ATCCTTAGGCGGGGATGGTCGCACCGCAGCCAGTCGGGCAGGTGTCCCCAAGTGACCAGGTGGATGCGCCGCACCCAGGGGGCGAAGCGCTCCGCCGCGCGGAACCAGTAGTGGAGGTTGCGCCAGTAGCGGATGCGGATCGGGGAGACATCGTCTCCCTCCTGCGCCTCGGCCTTTTTCGCCCGTTGCCACTCGGCCAGCCAGGCGGGGTCGGAGCCATCGACCCAGAAAATTACGAAATCAATCTCGTTCATCGTGCTCGTTTTTAGTCGGAGGCCGTCCGGTGGGGCGGGCTACTGCACCAGCAGGTTGCAGCCCCGGATGTCGCTCCGGTCGATGCGCCCCTCGATCTCGAAGCTGCCGTCGGCGAAGAGGCGGCCTATGTCCTGGGTCTGGATGAAGGCGCAGGAGTGGCGGTTGGCCAGGTCGATGATGTCGATCCCGCCCCGTGTGCCGACGGGCCGGCGGTCGAACGGGTCGTTCGTGTCGCGGACCGAAACCCGCATCCAGGCCGGGGTGCGGAAGATGCCGTCGCCGGCCGAGTAGGCCTGCGAGGTAAGTTCGGCCATGCCGTACTCGGAGTGGATGCGCTCCACGCCGAAAGCCTCGCAGAGGAGGCGGTGGAACTGCGCCTTGGGCAGCTCCTCGCGGCGGCCCTTCATGCCGCCGGTCTCCATGACCACCGTGCCGGCGAGCTTCGGGGCGTAGCGTTCGGCCAGCTCCCAGAGGGCGTAGCTCACGCCCAGCAGGATCTTGGGCTTGGGGTCGCGGGCCATCCGCTCCAGCAGCCCCTCGTAGTCGTGGAGGAAGAAGCCTCCCGAGCCGCAGGCGGCGATCAGCCGATCGACCATATAGACCAGCGACGACCCTTCGCGTTCGAGGTAGTTGGGCAGCAGTCCGTAGAGGCTCCAGCCGGCCGGGTCGCCGTAGAACTGGCGGAAGGCCGTGAGGAAAGCCCGCTCGTACCAGGCGAGCGAGCGCATCGGATGGCGCGAGGCGAGCGTGCCGCCCGTGTTGCTCGACGTGAAGACCGCCTCGGGAGGCTCCTCGCAGCTATAGACCTCCCGCCATTTGAAGGCCTCGATCGGCAGGAAGGGGATCTGCTCCGCCCGCCCGACCTGCTCCGGGTCCACTCCGAGCAGATCGAGGTATTCGCGATAGACGGCGCAGTGCGCGGCCTGGAAGCGGAAGGTCTCGAGCGCGGCCCGTTCGAACGCCTCCCCGTCGCCGGGGACGAGCGAGAAGATTGCATCGTCGTGTCTCATGGTAAGGACAAAGGTAGCGATTATTCTCCAAAGGCGGACACGCTTTTGCGCTCCGCCGGGCGATTTCTGCCGCCGTCCGGCACGTGGGGAGGGGCGTTCCAAACGGGTAAAATCGCCGGGTGCGCAAATTTTGGGGTGTAAATCGGCCAACTCACGAAAAATATTCTATATTTGTCATTTAAAACGGCGTGTTCGCCGAATGCCGGAGCCGGGCGGACTTTCCGCCGCTTCGGGGGAGGCGGACGGCGCGGAATAAAAACAGGATTCTATGTCGGACAACAGACTGAAGATAGGTATTACCCAGGGCGACACCAACGGTATCGGCTGGGAAGTGATAATCAAGGCGATGGGAGACTCCCGCATGACGGAGGTCTGCACGCCCGTGATCTACGGTTCGCCCCGTGCGGCCGAACACTACCGGGTGACGCTCCGCGATGCGGAGCCGCTGGCTTTCAACTCCGTCTCCTCGCCGCAGGAGGCGCGCCGCGGCAAGGTCAATCTGATCGCCGCGGGTGAGCCGGAGAAGATCGAGCCGGGCAAGGCTTCGGCCGAAGCGGGACGTGCGGCTGCGGAGGCGTTGCGCGCCGCTGTGGCCGACCTGCGGAGCGGGGCGATCGACGCGCTCGTGACGGCACCGATCGACAAGGAGTCGATCCAGTCGGACGACTTCCGCTTCACGGGCCACACCGAGTTTCTCGCCTCCGAGCTGGGCGGCACCCCCCTGATGATGATGTGCAGCGACCGGCTGCGCGTGGGGCTGGTAACCATCCATATCCCCCTGGCGGAGATCGGACGGTCGCTTACCGCCGAAGGGATCGTCGCACGCCTCAAACAGTTGCGCGAGTCGCTCAGGCAGGATTTCGGGGCGGTCGAACCGCGCATCGCCGTGCTTTCGCTCAATCCCCATGCGGGCGACGGCGGGCTGCTCGGCTCGGAGGAGGAGCGGATCATCCGCCCGGCGATCAACGAGGCCTACGCCCAGGGTGTGCTGGCCTTCGGACCGTTCGCGGCCGACGGCTTCTTCGCCTGCGGCAACTACCGGGCCTACGACGCGGTGCTGGCCATGTACCACGACCAGGGGCTTACCCCCTTCAAGACCCTTTCGCCCGACGGCGTGAACTTCACGGCCTGCCTCGACCGGGTGCGTACCTCGCCCGACCACGGCGTGGCCTACGACATCGCCGGGCAGGACAAGGCCGACCCGCAGTCGATGCGCAACGCGATCTATGCGGCCGTCGATATCGTGAACCGCCGCCGCGCCTGGGCCGCATGGACGGCCGATCCGCTGCAGCGCGCCGAGCGCGAGCGGGGCGGACGGGACGTGTCGGTCAAGGATCTGCCCGAGGCGGAGAAGGAGGCTTAGCGTCATGGCGGCCCGAATGACCCGGACGACCGGATGGACGCTTGCCGCCTTTGCGGTGGCGATGCTTGCGGTGGAGCTGCTGCGGGAGGGATTCCGCCCGGAGAAACGGATCGTTTACTGTGTGCTGCTGCTCGCGGCCGCTGGCGGGGCCTGCGCCGCGTGGCGCGGATCGCGCGGCGGCCGGGAAAAGGACGGACGTTGAACCCACCCAGCCGGAGATGGTGCCGAACATGAAGATATTGCGCATCCAGCAGACGATCGCCTGGGTGCTGTTCGCGGCGGTGCTGGCGCTCGTGCTTTGCGCCGGCGGCCGGAGCTGGAGCCGGGCGCTGCTCGGGGTGCTCTTCCTCGCCGTCGCCGTCAATGCGGCGGGGCTGTTCCTCTGGCTGCTGGTGCGCTCCCGGCAGGAGCGGCGGCAGGATGCCCTTGCGGCGGAGACGACGCGGGAGCGCATCGGAACGATTGAAAAAATTGAAGAGAATGAGTGAACGGAACGGAATTTCGGCAAGCAGGATCCTGCGTCCGCTGAACTGGATGCTGCTGTCGGTGTCGCTGCTCGGCATGGTGCGGGTCCTCGCGGAGATGATCCGCGGCGGGGCGACGCAGTCCGGCGTGCTGCTGGCGGTGACCTTCTTCCTCGTCGCTGCGGGCAGTGCCTTGCAGCTCGTTACCCTGCGCCGGCAGGCGCGCGGTGCGGAGAGGCGGGATGCGGAGCACGGCAGCCGATGATTGAGAGAACAACAGCCGGGACGACCGGAGGCGTATTCCGTCTCGTAATTGTGGAAGCGCCGAAGGCCCCGACAAACTAAAATTTATACGTAATGATTAAAATTACCTTTCCCGACGGCGCGGTCAAAGAGTTCGCCGAAGGGACTACGGCCTACCAGATCGCCGAGAGCATCAGCCCCCGTTTAGCTGCCGACTCTCTGGCCGCATCGGTAAACGGCGCGACCGTCGATATGCACCGCGCCATCGACCGGGACGCTTCGATCAAGTTCTACAAGTGGGACGATGCGGAGGGCAAGCACGCCTTCTGGCACACCTCGTCGCACCTGCTGGCCGAGGCGCTCGAAGCCCTCTATCCGGGTATCAAGTTCGGTATCGGTCCCGCGATCGAGAACGGATTCTACTACGACGTGGATGCGCCGGTACCCATTACGGAGGCCGATCTGCCGAAGATCGAGCAGAAGATGCAGGAGCTGGCCCGCAACAAGGAGCGGCTCGTCCGCACGGAGGTGTCGAAGGCCGAGGCGCTCAAGAATTTTACCGAGAAGGGCGATCCCTACAAGGTGGAGCTGATCCGCGACCTGGAGGACGGCACGATCTCGTTCTACACCAACGGTGCCTTTACCGACCTCTGCCGGGGACCGCACCTGCCCGATACGGGTTTCATCAAGGCCGTGAAGCTGACCTCGGTGGCCGGAGCCTACTGGCGCGGCAACGAGAAGAACAAGATGCT
>CAMWGZ010000132.1 GCA_947173915.1 uncultured Alistipes sp. | reverse complement strand
GTGGTAGGGCGCTCCGGCTTATCTTCGGAAACTCAACTTTTAAAACCCAAATAATGATGAAGAAAATCTTTTGGATCGTTGCGGTCGTGCTCGTGGTGCTGCTTTTCAGCGGCTCCTGCACGGCTTACAACAGAATGGTAACGGGCGAGGAGGCGGTCGATACCGCCTGGGCCGATGTCGAGGCGCAGTACCAGCGCCGGGCGGATCTGATCCCCAACCTGGTAAACGTCGTCAAGGGCTATGCGGCCCACGAGCGGGAGACGCTGGAGGAGGTAATCGAGGCCCGCAGCCGGGCAACGGCCGTCCGAATCGACGCGGCGGACCTTACCCCCGAGAATATCGCCCGCTTCCAGCAGGCGCAGCAGCAGGTCGGCTCGGCGCTCGGACGGCTGATCGCCGTCGCGGAGCGGTATCCCGATCTGAAGGCGAGCCGTAATTTCATGGAGCTGCAGGTGCAGCTGGAGGGGACGGAGAACCGCATAGCGGTGGCCCGCAGCCGCTTCAACGAGGCTACGCGCGCGTTCAATATTTCGATCCGCCGCTTCCCCGCCAACCTGCTCGCGGGGATCTTCGGATTCGATCAGAAATCCTATTTTTCGGCCGACGAAGGGGCGCGGCAGGCTCCCGAGGTCGTTTTCTGACCCGAACCGGCCGGACCGGACGTTTTGCGGGCGGCGATCCTTGCGGGGGTTGCCGCCCGTTCGGTCGCAGGGGTTGGGTCGTGTGCCGTGCGGCCTCCGCATCTTGAAAAAATTGGAACGGTGCGGATGCTAACCCGATAAATTTTCCTATTTTTGCAGGGGCGAATCCTGTGTTGGCAGGTGTTCCCTCTAATTCCGCAGTTGGCATGCTAAGCTCTCTTTTCTACCTTTTTCTGATAGCGCTCTGTACGTTGTTCCTGCTTTTCTCGGCCGTAGCGCTGTGCCTTACCTGGCCTTTCGACAAGCCCCGCCGTGCGGTGCACGAACTCTCGCGGGTGCTGGTCCGCATCTTCTACGGAGTGCCCCCGCTGTGGCGGCACCGGGTGGAAGGGCTGGAGCATGTGGAGCGCGGCAAACCCTATGTGATCGTACTCAACCACCAGGCGATGATCGATATTCCGACGCTCTACTTCGTGCCGCTCAACTTCCGCTGGGTCTCCAAACGGGAGGTCTTCAGGATCCCCTTCTTCGGACAGTTCCTGCTGCTGCACGGCGATATCTGCATCGACCGCGGGCGGGCTTCGGCCGCCATGGAGCAGGTGATCCGCGACGGCCGGCGGTGGCTTTCGCGCGGGGTGTCGGTGGCGATCTTCCCCGAAGGGACCCGCTCGCGTGACGGCGAGATCCACCGCTTCAAGGCCGGGGCCTTTACCCTGGCGCGCGAGGCCGGTGCGGCGATCCTGCCGGTGGTGCTCGACGGAACGAGGGAGGTAATCCGCCCCAATCTCCTTTTCAACTGGCGCAGCCGGCTCACGGTGCGGGTGCTGCCGCCGGTGGATGCCGCGCGCGTCGCTGCGGCCGATCCGAAGGAGCAGATGGAGCAGGTGCGGGCCGACATGTGCGCGGCTTTGGCCGAAATCAGAAACGAACGGTAGCGAATTTTTATGGCAGAGATGATAAATACGGCGAACGAATACGGCGACGATGCCATCGTGACCCTTTCGCCGAGGGAGCATATCCGGCTGCGTCCGGGCATGTATATCGGCAAGCTGGGCGACGGCTCCCAGGCCGACGACGGTATCTACGTGCTCATCAAGGAGGTGGTGGATAACTCGATCGATGAGTTCATCATGGGGGCCGGTCGTCAGATCGACATCACGGTCGAGGACGACGTGGTCACGGTGCGCGACTACGGGCGCGGCATTCCGCTCAAGTCGCTCGCGGCGGCCGTGAGCGAGATGAATACCGGCGGCAAGTACGGCGGCACGGCCTTCAAGAAGACCGTCGGCCTGAACGGTGTCGGCGTGAAGGCGGTCAATATGCTCTCGAGCGAGTTCACGGCCCGCTCGGTGCGCGACGGCGAGGCGCGGACCGTGACTTTCGCCCAGGGTATCGAGCAGAGCGACCGCTGGGAGAGCGGCGTGGAGGAGAAGAACGGCACGCTCATCCGCTTCCGGGTCGATCGCGAGGTGTTCGGTCCCTATGCCTACAACCCGGAGTATGTCGAGCAGATGGTGCGCAACTACACCTGCCTCAACATGGGGCTTACGTTCCGGTTGAACGGCAAGAGCTACGTCTCGAAGAACGGACTGCTCGATCTGCTCGCCGAGAACATGACCGAGGAGCCGCTCTATCCGCCGATCCGGCTGACGGGCACCGACATCGAGGTGGCCATCGCGCACGGCACGGGCTACGGCGAAAGCTACTATTCGTTCGTGAACGGTCAGTACACCTCGCAGGGCGGCACGCACCAGGCGGCTTTCCGCGAGGCCATTGCCAAAACGATCAAGGAGTTTTTCCATAAGGATTACGATCCGTCGGACATCCGCACCTCGATCATCGCCGCCGTCTCGGTGCGCGTGACCGATCCGGTGTTCGAGTCGCAGACCAAGATCAAGCTCGGATCGAAGGAGATCGAGCCGGGCGTGCCGCTGCGCAACTTCATCATCGACTTCCTGGGCAAGCACCTGGACGACTACCTGCACAAGCACCCGGAGACGGCCCAGATCCTCCAGCGGAAGATCGTCGAGAACGAGAAGGAGCGCAAGGCGATCTCGGGAATACAGAAAAAGGCGCGCGAGACGGCCAAGAAGGTGTCGCTCAACAACAAGAAGCTGCGCGACTGCAAGATCCACCTGACAGACCGGAACGAGCTGGCCGAGCAGTCGATGATCTTCATCACGGAGGGCAACTCCGCCTCGGGCTCCATAACCAAGAGCCGCGACGTGCGCACGCAGGCGGTCTTTTCGCTGCGGGGCAAGCCGCTCAACAGCTTCGGACTGACCAAGAAGATCGTCTATGAGAACGAGGAGTTCAATCTGCTGCAGGCGGCCCTCAACATCGAGGAGGACATGGACAACCTCCGCTACAACAAGGTGGTCATCGCCACCGATGCCGATGTCGATGGCATGCACATCCGGCTGCTGCTGCTGACCTTCTTCCTGCAGTTCTTCCCCGACGTGATCCGGGGCGGCCACCTCTTCGTGTTGCAGACGCCGCTGTTCCGCGTGCGCAACAAGAAGGAGACCCACTACTGCTATTCGGAGGAGGAGAAGAACCGGGCGGTCGTCCGCTGCGGCAGCAGCGCCGAGATCACGCGGTTCAAAGGTCTGGGCGAGATTTCGCCCGATGAGTTCCGGGAGTTCATCGGCGAGGGGATGCGGCTGGACAAGGTGCGTCTCACGAAGGACGACCCGATCCACGACATGCTGGAGTTTTACATGGGAAAAAATACCAACGAACGGCAGGGATTCATCATCGACAACCTGCGCGTCGAGGAGGATCTGATCGAGGGCGACCTGGCGATCGGATGAAAATAGCGAGCGATTTATGAGCGAGGAGATGGAAGACAAGAGGCCGGTGGAGGAGTCCCCGGCCGAAGAGGCGCGGAAGGTCCGTGCGGAGGAGTCCCCGGCCGAAAGGGGGCGCTACGACCGCCTGCTGACCGACGAGGGCGGGGTGCGCAAGCTGACGGGAATGTACCGCAACTGGTTCCTCGACTACGCTTCGTACGTGATACTGGAGCGTGCCGTGCCGCACGTGCAGGACGGTCTGAAGCCGGTGCAGCGGCGCATTCTGCACGCGATGAAGTCGGTCGATGACGGGCGCTACAACAAGGTGGCCAACATCGTGGGCCAGACCATGCAGTACCACCCGCACGGCGATGCCTCGATCAAGGATGCGCTCGTGCAGCTGGGGCAGAAGGATCTGCTGATCGACTGCCAGGGCAACTGGGGCAACATCCTCACGGGCGACGATGCGGCTGCGGGCCGATACATCGAGGCGCGTCTGTCGAAATTCGCCCTGGATGTGGTCTTCAACCGCAAGACCACCGAGTGGATGCGCTCCTACGACGGCCGCAACGAGGAGCCCGTGACACTGCCCGTCAAGTTCCCGCTGCTGCTGGCCCAGGGGTCGGACGGTATCGCCGTGGGTCTGGCGTCGAAGATCCTGCCCCATAACTTCATCGAG
>CAMWGZ010000131.1 GCA_947173915.1 uncultured Alistipes sp. | reverse complement strand
GATTATTGATGTTTGTATGTTATCTTCAAAATTTCTACAAAAGTAGGAATTATTTTAGCAATCCGCAAGCAAACCGCGGAAATTTTTGCCCCGCCGGAAAAGCGGCCGTTTTTTCTCCCGAATTAAATAGTTTTTATTAAATTTGCACGATTAACCTTCGATGAATCCGACATGATAAAGTCCATGACGGGCTTCGGCAAAGCCGAAACCGCACTTTCGAACAAAAAAATTACGGTCGAGATACGTACCCTCAATTCCAAACAGTTGGACCTCTCCGTCAAACTTCCTTCGGCCTATCGTCCGCTGGAGTACGACATCCGCATGCTGGCCGGCCGGCGGCTCCAGCGCGGCAAGGCCGACCTGCAGATCAGCGTCGAGTCCGCCGCACAGCGCAGCACCGCCCGCATCGACGGGGAGCTGTTCCATATATATTATGAACAGCTGGTCGGGATCTGCGCGCGGGAGGGGATCACGGCATCGGAAGACTCGCGCATCGACAATGCGCTGATCCAGTCCGTGCTGCGTCTTCCCGAGGTGGTCTCCTCGCGCGAGGAGAGCCTCGATGACGACGAGCGTGCGGCCGTGCTGCGGACGGTGGAGGAGGCGCTCGACCGCCTCGATGCCTTCCGCACGCAGGAGGGGGCGATCCTGATCGCCGACCTGCTCGGACGGGTCGATCGGATCGAGTCCTTCAAGCGCGAGGTCGAACCTTTCGAGAAGG
Source organism: uncultured Alistipes sp. (assembly GCA_947173915.1). Lineage (GTDB taxonomy): Bacteria > Bacteroidota > Bacteroidia > Bacteroidales > Rikenellaceae > Alistipes. The sequence goes on along the minus strand of CAMWGZ010000131.1, from coordinate 3,394 downwards.
CGCGCACCGAGGCGATCCGCACCCGCATCCGGGAGGCGCTGGCCCAGCTGCAGGCCGAGGTCGATTGCAACCGCCTGGAGCAGGAGATGATCTTCTACATCGAGAAACTCGACATTACCGAGGAGAAAGTGCGCCTGACCAACCACTGCAACTACTTCCGCGAGGTGGCTGCGTCGGAGGAGTGCGCCGGCCGCAAGTTGGGTTTCATCGCCCAGGAGATGGGGCGCGAGATCAACACGATGGGTTCGAAGGCCAACAACTCCGAGATCCAGATCCTCGTGGTCCGGATGAAGGACGAGCTGGAGAAGATCAAGGAGCAGGTACTCAACATCCTTTAGCCGCTATGGAGAGAATGGTCATATTTTCCGCCCCGAGCGGTTCGGGCAAGACGACGATCGTGCGGGAGCTGCTCAAGCGTTTCCCGCAGTTCGAATTTTCGATTTCGGCCACCAGCCGTGCCCCGCGCGGTGCGGAGCGCGACGGGGTGGACTACTATTTCCTCTCGTCGGAGGAGTTCCGCCGCGCCGTGGCGGAGGACCGGTTCGTCGAGTGGGAGGAGGTGTACAGCGGCACCTGCTACGGGACGCTGCGCAGCGAGATGGAGCGCATCTGGCGCAAGGGCAACGTCATCGTCTTCGACGTGGACGTGATGGGCGGGCTCAACCTGAAGCGCATTTTCGGCGACCGGGCCTGCGCGCTCTTCATCATGCCTCCCTCGATCGAGACGCTGCGCGAGCGGCTGGTGGGGCGGGGCACCGACTCTGCGGAGACCATCGAGCGCCGTCTGGCCAAGGCCGAATTCGAACTGAGCAAGGCTCCCGGCTTCGATCACGTGGTCGTGAACGACGATCTGCGGACGGCCGTCGATGAGGCCGCCTCGATCCTCTCGGATTTTCTGAAGTAACGTACAACCTTATTTAGCCGATTTGCTGTGAAACATGTCATGTTGTATTTCGGCTCCTTCAATCCGATCCACAAGGGCCACGTGGCGTTGGCCGAGTATGTGATCGGGAAGGGGCTGTGCGACGAAACGGTTCTGGTCGTTTCGCCGCAGAATCCGCTCAAGAGCGCCGAATTGCAGGCACCCGAGCTGGATCGCTTCTCGATGGCGGAGGCGGCCTGCGCCTCCTCGAAATATCCCGACCGGATCAAACCTTCGGTCATCGAGTTTCTGCTCGACAAACCCTCCTATACGATCCATACGCTGCGCCACCTGCAGGAGCACTACGGCCGGGAGATGAGCTTCTCCCTGCTCATGGGCGACGACCTGCTGCCGCAGCTGCCCGAGTGGAAGGAGTACCGGGAGATCGTGGACAACTACCCGATCTACGTCTATCCGCGCTGCGGCAAGGCTCCGCTGCCCGATCTGGGCGGGCGGATCACGCTGCTGGACGAGGCTCCGCTCTGCCCCTATTCGTCGAGCGAGATCCGCGAGCGGCTGGGCCGGGGCGAGGACGTGAGCAACATGCTGCCCGATGGGGTCATGCGCCTGATCCGCGAGAAGGAGCTCTGGAGTCCGGCCCGCTACATCGCATCGCTCACGGCCCGCATCGAGGCCGAGCCCGACTGCGCCGAACTTTATGTCGAGCGGGGGCAGTGGTACTACCGCCGCAACGAGTGGGGTGCGGCGCTCAACGACTTCAACCGCGCCCTGAAGCTCGATCCCGGGCACAGCCAGGCGCGTCAGTTCGTCGATATGGTCTATGAGATCCTCTCGTTCCGTTACAAAGACATTTACAATCCCTGATATGAACCGACTCAACATCGCTTTGCTGGCGGGCGGCGACTCCTCCGAGCGGGAGATCGCCCTGCAGAGCGCCGCGCAGATCGCCGGTGCGCTCGACACGCGGAAATACGACATCACGACGATCGACCTGCACCACCGGGACTGGCACCATACGACACCCGACGGCCGTCGGTGGCAGGTCGATAAGAACGACTTCTCGATCACGATCGACGGCGTGCGCAAGGAGTTCGACTACGCGCTGATCCTCATTCACGGCACGCCCGGCGAGAACGGCCGCCTGCAGGGGTATCTGGAGATGATGGGCATTCCCTGCTCCTCCTGTTCGATGACCTCGTCGGTGGTTACCTTCGACAAGATCACCACCAAACGCACCGTCGCCGAATACGGCATTCCGGTGGCGCGGGGGCTTTTCTTTTCCCGGGGCGAGCGGATCGACCCGAAGGAGGTCGCGGCCCGGCTGGGGCTGCCCCTTTTCGTCAAGCCCAACGCCAGCGGCAGCTCGTTCGGCGTGACCAAGGTCAAGTGCGAGGAGGAGATCCTGCCGGCCGTCGAGGCCGCTTTCGCCGAGAGCGAGGAGGTGCTGATCGAGGAGTGCATCGCGGGCCGCGAGATGGGCTGCGGAATCCTCGTGACGCGCGACCGGGAGCTGGTTTTCCCGATCACGGAGATCGTCTCGAAGAAGGATTTCTTCGACTACGAAGCCAAATATACGGCCGGCTGCTCCGACGAGATCACGCCGGCCGACCTCACGCCGGAGGTGCGTGCCGAGCTGAACCGCCTGACAGCTCTGGCTTACAAGGCCTGCCGCTGCCGGGGCGTGGTGCGGGTCGATTTCATCGTCACGCCCGAGGGCAAGCCTTACATGATCGAGCTGAACTCGATCCCCGGAATGAGCGGCGGCAGCATCGTGCCCAAGCAGGTGCGCGAGATGGGGATGACGCTCGGCGAACTGTATGACCTGATAATCGAGGATACCTATGATCGAGATCGACGGTAAGATCGTCAGCGCCGACTTGCTGCGGGAGCGTTTCTGCTGCGACCTGGATGCCTGCAAGGGAATCTGCTGCGTCGAGGGCAACGCCGGCGCGCCCCTCGACGAAGAGGAGTGCGGAATCCTCGCCCGGGAGTATCCCCGTTACACGCCCTACATGACTCCGGAGGGCATCCGTGCCGTCGAGGCGCAGGGATTCGCCCTGCTCGACGAGGAGGGCGACTGGACCACCCCGCTGGTCGGCGGTGCGGAATGCGCCTACTCCTACCAGGAGAACGGTGTGACACTCTGTGCGATCGAGAAGGCGTTCCGTGCTGGGGAGACCGATTTCCGCAAGCCGATTTCGTGCCACCTCTATCCGATCCGGCTGGCCCGCTTCTCCAACGGGACGGTCGGGTTGAACTACCACCGCTGGGAGGTCTGCCGCGATGCGCGCCGCTGCGGGAAGCGCCTCGGCATTCCGGTCTATAAGACATTGAAGGAGGCCATTGTCCGCCGCTTCGGCGAGGAGTTCTATGCGGCGCTCGAAGCCGCCGAAGAGTTGCTTAAGAATAGCTATTGAGGAAATTTATGAAAATCAGAATTTTACTTGCGTCGGCCCTGCTGCGGGGCTGTTGGGCCGCCTCGGCCCAGACTCCGACTCCCTCGCGGCACCG
>CAMWGZ010000130.1 GCA_947173915.1 uncultured Alistipes sp. | reverse complement strand
ACAACGACCGCCGGCACCATCTCCATGAGGTCATCCGTCTTTCGGGCATGAACCTCATCATCGACGACAACGACCACCAGCTCATCATCAAAGTCGCTTCGATCCCTTCGGCCCGGGTGCAGATCTACTTCATCGACAACGACGACTACTTCGCCCGCAAGGCGGTGCTTCGGGACGGCGACGGAACCTTCTTCGCCGACAACGACGAGCGGGCCGTCTTCTTCGCCCGGGGCGTTCTGGAGACGGTCAAGAAGCTGCGCTGGTCCCCGTCGATCGTCCATTGCCACGGGTGGTTTTCGACCATTGCGCCGATCTATCTGAAACGGGTCTTTTCCGACGACCCCATCTTCAAGGAGGTCAAGATCGTGCTCTCGATCTACGACGACGGCTTCGAGCCGGCGCTCGATCCGGGGCTGAAGGAGAAGATCGCCCACGAGGGGGTCGAGGACGAAAATCTTTCGATCCTGACGGAGCCTTCATACGAAAACCTCTACCGTTACGTTATGCAGTATGCCGACGGTTTCGTCCTGGCTTCCGAGCATGTCTCGCCGGCGTTGTGCGAACTGGTGCGCCAGAGCGGCAAGCCGGTGCTGGAGTATCAGGCACCCGATGCGGCGGAGTTTTTCGATAATTACGCTCGATTCTATGATTCTTTGTAACGACATACGCCGCGTGCTCCGCTTTGTCCTGCCGGCGGTGCTGGCCCTTTGGGCGCTGGCCGCATGTACGGAGGTGGACGACCGGTTGGGCGAGGGATTCCTCCCTGCCGACCAGCAGATGAAGATCGGCGTGCAGCTCTTCTCGCTTTCGCCCGACGAGCGCGCCCCGTTCTTCGAGACCCGCCTCTACCGCACGGATTCGATCCGTTCGTCGAACCTGGGGACCGGATTTTTCGGCTCGTATTGCGACGAGACTTTCGGCCGCCGCACGGCGGGCTTCCTCTCGCAGTACCGCGCCGTCGCCATGTCGGACACCTCGGGCTTCGGATACCGCCCCATCTTCGACTCGATCGAGCTGAAGATCTCGGTGGCAGACTACGACGGCGATACGCTCGCGCCGGTGCGCTACAACGTCTATGAGGTCGTCTCGAACGATTACCTCGACGGCGCGAACCGCCCCGTCGGTGCTGGCAATGCGGCCGACACGGTCTTCTATCCCTTTTTCGACCCGCAGCCCTACATCGCCCCCAAACCCGTCTTTACCTTTACCTATCCCGACGGACGGACGACCGGTCCGAAGACCAGGTACGTGCGGATGATCCCGACCGAAGAGGGGCTTGCGCTGGTGCGCCGGCTGATGCTGCTCGACGGGCAGTATCGGGACGACATGACGATCTACCGCCGCGCCGATCTGTGGTGCGACGCATTCAAGGGTGTCTATATCGCTCCGGCGGAGGAGCCGGCAGGCGAGGGCAACATGTTCGCCACCGACCTCGAATCGTCGGGCATGATCATGTATGCGCGCAACCGCAACCGGATCGACCCGACGCTCATCCAGGATACCGTGACGGTCAGCTACTCCTTCTATAAGGAGGGCGAGACCTACGGCAACGTCTCGATCAACACCGTGCGGCACGACTACGCCGGCAGCAAGATCGACGCTGCGGCGGCGGACGAGTCGCTGGCCGATCGTCCCCTGACCACGACCGTGTATGTCGAGGGCATGGCGGGAGTGGTCACGGAGCTTACGCTGACCGATGCGCTGCTCCGTCAGATCGAGTCGCTCTACGACGGGGTAACCGACGAGTCGGGTGTGCCCTACACCTCGATCGCCGTCAATTGCGCCGAGTTGGAGTTCTACCTCGAAGGCAGCGACTACGACTGGACGAAGATCGATGCCGCGACCATCACGCCGCTGCTCGATGCCTCGTTCGCCCGCATGGGACTCTATGCCGACTACAAGATGCTTACCGGCATCGCCGACTACGCCTATGCCTACGAAAAACTCTATTCGAGTCAGAACTTCGCGCTGCCCTACGGCGGTTATCTCAACCGCAGCCGGGGCTGCTACGTAATGGACGTGACCGGCTACCTGCAAACCGTCTGGCGGCGGTACCTCGCCCAGAAGCGGGGAGAGTCTCCGGACGAAGAGTCGGAGACGGACGACGCGCCCCGCACGATCTGCATCGGTCCCGAAGCCTACGGACTCTATTCGCTGGGCCGCACGACGGCTCAGGGCATGCAGGGCGGCGGAAACAACGCCCCTGTCCGGCTCCGTTTGGTCTATACGATGATCAAATAACCGCAATACCTCGGCGGATAACCTAAGCAACTGCTTAGGTTATCTCGTATTAAGATAGGAAACAGTTGATATGCAAGAAAATTTAGTCATAGTCGAGTCGCCGGCCAAAGCCAAGACCATCGAGAAGTTCCTGGGCAAGGATTTCGTCGTCAAGTCGAGTTTCGGCCACATCCGCGACCTCTCGAAGAAGGACCTCGGGGTAAATCTCGAAGGGGATTATGCGCCCGTATATGAAATTCCGAGCGAGAAGCGCAAGGTGGTCGAGGAGCTGGCGCAGCTGGCCGGCAAGACCAAGACCGTCTGGCTCGCCTCCGATGAGGACCGCGAGGGAGAGGCCATCGCCTGGCACCTGGCCGAGGTGCTGGGGCTGCCGGTGGATCAGACCCGGCGGATCGTCTTCCACGAGATTACCAAACCGGCGATTCTGGCGGCCATCGAGTCGCCCCGCACCATCGACATGAACCTGGTAAACGCCCAGCAGGCGCGCCGCGTGCTGGACCGCCTGGTCGGCTTCGAACTCTCGCCCCTGCTGTGGAAGAAGGTGCGGCCGCAGCTCTCGGCCGGGCGCGTGCAGAGCGTCGCCGTGCGGCTGTTGGTCGAGCGCGAGCGCGAGATCATTGCTTTCCGCTCGACTCCCTACTACCGTGTGGTGGCGCAGTTCCACGCCGCCGCCGATCCCGAGCGCACGCTCTTCAAGGCGGAGCTTTCGACCCGCTTTTCGACCCGGGAGGAGGCCGAGACTTTCCTGCGCAGCTGCGTGGGATGCCGTTTCACGGTGGTCCGCGCCGAGGAGAAGCCCGCGCAGCGCTATCCCGCGCCACCCTTTACCACCTCGACCCTCCAGCAGGAGGCCGGCCGTAAGCTCGGCATGTCCGTGTCGCAGACCATGTCGGTGGCGCAGCACCTCTACGAGCAGGGTCTGATTACCTACATGCGTACCGACTCGGTCAATCTCTCGAAGCAGGCGATCGGCCAGTGCAAGGAGGAGATCGTGAAGCTCTTCGGGGAGAAATACTCTTCGGCCCACAACTACAAGACCAAGACCAAGGGGGCGCAGGAGGCCCACGAGGCGATCCGCCCCTCGTACCTCGACCGGCAGACGATCGAGGGAACGCCGGCCGAGCGGCGGCTCTACGAGCTGATCTGGAAACGCACGGTCGCCTCGCAGATGGTGGCGGCCGAGATCGACCGCACGACCATCGTCATCGACGCGCCGGGCGGGAAGCTCCAGTTCGTGGCCACGGGCGAGGTGGTCCGCTTCGACGGATTCCTCAAGCTCTACTCCGAATCGACCGACGACGAGGCGGGCGACGAACATTCGGGGCTGCTGCCGAAGATGACTCCCGGCGAGGAGGTCCGCTATACGCAGATCACGGCCACCGAGCGCTTTACCGCTCCGCCGGCCCGCTACAACGAGGCTTCGCTGGTCAAGCGGCTTGAGGAGCTGGGCATCGGCCGTCCTTCGACCTATGCGCCGACCATCTCGACGATCATCAACCGGGGATACGTGGTCAAGCAGAACAAGGAGGGGCAGAAGCGGAGCTACCTCCAGCTCACGCTGTGCGAGCAGATCGCGGAGAAGCAGCTGAGCGAGACCTTCGGCAAGGAGAAGAACCGCCTGCAACCTACGGATATAGGCATGGTCGTGAACGACTACCTCGAATCGCAGTTCGAGCCGATCATGGACTACAACTTCACGGCCAACGTCGAGAAGGAGTTCGACCGCATCGCCGAGGGCGACATCACCTGGGAGCGGATGATCGGCGACTTCTACGGTCCGTTCCACGGCATGGTCGACACGGCCATCGGCAAGCAGACCGACAAGGCGGCGCAGACGCGCATCCTGGGCAGCGATCCCAAGACGGGCCATACGGTCA
>CAMWGZ010000129.1 GCA_947173915.1 uncultured Alistipes sp. | reverse complement strand
GGGCGGAGGGGAGGCTGTCGTCGCCGAGCGCTCCTATGCGGTCGTTTTTTCTTTCGGGCCGCACGATTCGGGCATCGTTTTTGAACCTTGCGAATGCGAAGCGGAGTTGTTCCGCACACCATTCGATTCTGAGAACCAAAAACGGAGAGCCATGAAAGACTTTGAGAAAATCATCGGCCGACAGGCCATTACCCTGGTTTACTTCTTCACGCCCCAGTGCGCCCCCTGCCAGCTCATGGAGGCATCGCTCGACGAGTTCGAGCGCCGCATGAACGGCCGGGTCGATATCTACCGCATCGACACCTATGCGCAGCAGGCAGCCCCGCTGCTGGCCCGCTACGGCATACACAGCACCCCCGCGCTGCTCTTCTTCCGCGAAGGGAGTCTGCTGTGGCGCAACGACGGGCCGATGAGCTACGACGAACTCAAGGCCATACTCGAAGAGATCGAGGAGTTCGAGTACGAATATATCTTCTGAAAAGCCCCTTTTCCGGAAGTTCGGAGCCGAAAGCAGCAAAGGGCGGCGCGATTGGGCGCAATCAGCCCTCCATCCGCCAGGATAGTTCGTCGGCGATACGGCGTGCGGCACCGCCTTCGGGCAGGGTGCCGATCCATGCGGCGAGCTCTTCGCACGGCATGCGGCCCGAGGCAAGCAGCGCCGAGAGCAGCACCTCGCCCCCCCGGGCGAGCAGTGCCGAATCGGGGCGCGCCGCCACCATCGCATGCAGCCGGGGCAGCCACGCCCGCAGATCGGCCTCCGGAATGCGCGCCGCACCGACGAGGGCGGCATATTGCAGCAGCTCCTCCCCCTCCTCGCTCCAGGCGCGGCACCACGCCTCGCCCCAGGGCGCACGGGAGATCAGGGCGAAAGCGCACTCCTCGGCCAGCTCGGAATTGACGATCCCCCCGGCCCAGAAGGCGAACTCCCCGGACCCGATGCGTTCCGGCTCGGCGATCCACAGAGCGGACAGCCGCAGCTCGCGCACGTCCTGCAGGAAAAGATAACGGGCAAAATCGTGGTCGCGCCCCTCGGCCCGGGCCAATGCCCGCACCGTCGGCAGGCTCACGCCATAGTTGAGCCCGTAGCGCCGGCCGCGGTACCCCATCGTATCGGCCACTGCGCCGTTGCGCTCGCGGCGGAACCGCCCGAGCAGGGCGGTCATGCGTGACGTATGCTCCATAGCCGGCTAACTAACGGTTTTTAGGCACGGACAGCTCCACCGTCTTGCCGAACTGGAACAGAGGCAGCACCTCCGTACAGAGCGCCTCGCCCCCGAAGAGCAGCGAGCAGCGCACCTGCGAAGCGATCCGGTAGGGAGCCGTCGCGGATGAGGGCTTCGCACCCTCTGGACCCACCTCATAGGCCGGCCGCAGCGGTTCGTACTGCAACAGAACGATATCGCCCGTCAGGTCGTCGTCGGGCAGCAGGCCGTCGGTCGGACTGAAGCGGCAGACGATCTGCTGCAACCCGCCCTCGGCGGGAACCACCCGGAAGCGGCGGGTCTCGACGGTAACGAGCCGGCGGCCCAGGAACAGCTCCAGATACTCCTGCTCCAGGCGCTCCAGGCGCTCCAGTGCCGCAGGAAGCCCCGCACCGAAGACGTTTTCGCCCTCCTCGCCGCTGATGAGATCCATCCGCTGCTTGCGCAGGGAGAAGATCGCCGAAGCCGCAGCGCGGGCCGCGCTCTGGGGATCGCTCCCCTCGGCGAGGTCCGTCCGATCGACCTGAAGCCGGGCGAAATCGGCACCGTGCGCCCCGTGGTCGGCAACCGTACAGGTGGCCGCCGGAAGCCGCTCCGCCGCCGTAGCATAACGTGCGTCATCGGGCAGCAGCGCGACCGAAGCGCCGACGATCGAGTGCTCCGACCGGTCGGAGAGCGGTGCCCGCAGACCGAGGAACTTCTGCGCATAACGGGCATAGGGACCGCAGACGATCCGCTCGCAGCGCACCGTCAGATCGACCGCGAGCACGGTCTCGGCACGGCCGATGACAAGCGTTCCGTTCTCCGAATAAACGCCCAGACGGGTCATATCGTACGATTGTGCCGCCGCCGGCACGCCGAGCAGCAGCAGCGAAAAGAGTCCCAGAATCTTCTTCATGATGCGATTGCTATAATTTTTACAAATTTACGCCAATTGCCCGGATTATCAAAATCCGAGGTAGAAATCGCCGGTCAGGCGGCGGTACTCCCCGGTATAGGAGTCGGGGCCGCCCTCCTGAATGATCAGCCGCCCGACCTCGGGCGGAGGGACGGGCTGCGCGCAGAACTCCGCCAGCACGCGGCGCACGCCGCGCCGGGGCGTGGAGCAGACCTCCGTCCACCGCAGGGGAAAGAGCCGCCCGAGCGCCGCCGAGCGGAACAGACGCATCTCGTCAGGAGGAAGGATCAGCGCGAAACGTCCTCCGTCGGCCAGCAGCCGCACCACCGCCCGGACCAGCTCGCCGAAAGGGAGCGAATCGGCATGGCGGGCCCGGTTGCGCCCCTGATCGGGCGAATGGAGCGAGCCGACATAATAGGGAGGGTTCGAGACGATGAGGTCGAACCGCCCGTCGGGGGCGTACTCCTGGATCGGGAGGCAGCGGGCCGCCAGCCGTCCGCTCCAGGGCGAGGCGGCGAAGTTCCCGGCCGCCTGCTCCGCGCAGTCGGGGTCGATGTCCACCGCCTCGATACGGGCTGCGCTGCGCTGGGCCAGCATCAGGGCGATCACGCCCGTCCCCGTGCCGATGTCGAGCATCCGGCGGTCGTCGGGGCGGACCTCCGCCCAGGCTCCGAGCAGCACGCCGTCGGTCCCGACCTTCATCGGGCAGCGATCCTGGCACACGGTAAAGAGTTTGAATCGAAACATGGCTATTTTTTCAGAAATCCGTCCATCCCCGCGCCGAACAGCGCGAAATCGAACCGCACGGGATCGAGCGGATCGAACGCCCGGAGCGCCTCCGTGACCCGTTCGACAGCCCGCCAGTCGTTCTGCCGCCGGTCGAGCAGCCCCAGGGCGCGGGCCACGGCTCCGGAGTGGAGGTCGAGCGGCAGGTAGAGGGCCGCCGGGGGAATCGAGCGCCAAAGCCCGAAATCGACACCCCGGTCGTCGCGCCGCACCATCCAGCGCAGGTACATGTTCAGCCGCTTGCAGGCCGACCCTTTGTCGATCGACGAAAGGTGTTTCTCGCAGCGGGCGGGATGGGGCACGGAGAAAAATTCGCGGCGGAACTCGGAAAGCACGGCGGGAATCGACCCCGTCGCGGCATAGCGCCCCTCGAAGAAAGCACCGAGCGAACCGTACTTCAGGCAAAGGGCGCGCAAGGCCCGCACGCAGGCGATCAGGTCCTCGCCGTTGAAGGTGCGGTGGACGCAGCCCCGCAGCCCGCACAGCTCCTCCTCGGAGGCATTGCGGACGAAATCGGCCGGCGCGTCGTCCATGCAGCGCATCATGCGGCAGGCGTTGCCGACGATCGCACGGCGGTTGCCCCAGGCGATCGTCGCGGCGAGGAAGCCGGCGATCTCCCGGTCCTCGCGCCCCGCGAAGCGGTGCGGCACGCTGATGGGGTCGGGCGCGATGAAATCGGCCCGGTTGTAGCGGTCGTACCACCGTTCGAGCAGCTCGCGCAAGGCATCGGCATCCACCATACGGACAAAAGGATCAGGGTTCGACGATCACGCCGTCGCTCATCACGATGCGGCGGTCGGCCTGCGCGGCCAGCGACTCGTCGTGCGTGACCAGAACGACGGTCTGGCCGAGCCGCTCGCGCAGGTCGAAGAAGAGGCGATGGATCTCCTCCCGGTTGCGGGAGTCGAGATTGCCCGAAGGTTCGTCGGCCAGAAGCACCGCCGGAGCGTTCACGAGCGCACGGGCGATGGCCACGCGCTGCTGCTCGCCGCCGGAGAGCTGGCCCGGCTTGTGGTCGCGCCGCGCGGAGAGTCCGACGAGGGCCAGCAGCTCCCCGGCCCGGCGCTCGACCTCGGCCCGGGGACGGCGGCCGATCCAGCCGGGCATGCAGACATTCTCGAAGGCCGTGAATTCGGGCAGCAGGTGGTGAAACTGGAAGACGAAGCCGATCCGCTCGTTGCGGAAGCGCGACAAGGCCCGGTCGCCCAGTGCTGCGACATCCTCGCCGTCGATGAGCAGGCTCCCGCCGTCGGCCCGCGAAAGGGTT
>CAMWGZ010000128.1 GCA_947173915.1 uncultured Alistipes sp. | reverse complement strand
AATTGACAATGAGTGAAATACCCCCCCCGAATATTTCAGAAAGATTTGATTTTCAATATTTTGCACAGCAAATAAACAATCGAACGTTTTTTATGTTTTTTTCATCGCGACAAACGGCCCGGCCGCGATTCCGCACCCGCTCCGACACGCGAAAGCCTCCGGCAGTCTTAAGACTGCCGGAGGCTTTCGCAACCGACGGATGGTCTCCGTCCCGCCCTCCCTTCGGAGAGCCGCTCATTTATTCAATCATTCCGTCCCGCCGGCCACACTCCGCGAAGAGGCGTTCCGCCTCGCGCAAGAACCGCCGCCGGACGACGGCACGCGAGGCGCTAATAGACCCACGCGAAGTCATCGACCCGCATCGAGTTAGTCGAACAGCCGGTCAGGTAGTCGCCGCGCACGCTGGTGGCACACGAGATCACGAGCGAGAAGTTCCCGGCGGCGGGCATCGCCCCATCCTCCGCATACCAGTTCACGGGGATCTCCATCTCGGTCCATCCGGCCGTGCTCTCCGTGATGTCCGCCACGCCGTAGCCGAGCACCGCACCCTCGTCGGTCGAGGTCGCCGCCGCAGGATTCCACATGCCGGTGGGAGCCGACAGGCCCGAGGTTACCTCGTGCTGGGCCGTCCAATCGACGATGGCGACATAGATCTGCGAGCAGTCCTGCTTGCCCATCCACTCCCCTTTCTCGGGATCGTTCGCACCCTCCTTGTCGATCGTGCCGACCTCAGCCTTGACGCGCACCTTCAGGGCGCGGGGGCGTGCCGTATAGTCATAGGGCTTGCCGAACTTCACGGTGCCGCCCATGCCGGCGAACTCGAAGTCGCCCGCAAACATGTTGCCCGGCGCGAAGACGAAGCCCAGCGCCATGCGCCCCATCAGGCAGGCGGCACCATCCTCCTCGAAGCAGAGCGGAGTCCAGGTCTCGGGATCCAGATTGGGGTTCTCCAGGAAGACATTGTTGCCGCTGTCCCAGAACGACTCGCCGGCGGCGTTGGGGTAGGTCAGCCGCACCTCCTCGTCGCCCTCGCCGAGCACCTTCTTCGACCAGGCCGACATGTCGCCGTTGGGAATCGCATCGCCCGCGGCGGTTGCGAACTCGCCCTCGGCCATACTCTTGCCGTCGGCCGTCAGCACGCGGTACTCATAGACGGAGGCGGCCCATACGCCCGTTCCCTCCTTCACGGTATAGACGGCGAGTCCTGCCTCGTTCTCCGCGCGCTCCCACACCGGAGCGATCGCATAAACGCCCTCGGCAGCGGCCGTCGCGTCGTTCCACGCCCCGGCACCCTTCGCGCGGTACTGCACCCGGGCACCCTCGGGCAGCGCGGCGGCAGAGAGCGTCGCGGTGTTGCGCCACAGGTCGGCATCGTCGCGGTAGGCGAGCGCCGGTTCGGGCCGTGCGTGTTCGTAACGCACCTTCAGCGCACCGCTCCCCCGCTGCGCAGCCTCGTCGGTTACCGTCAGCGCGAAGGTGTGGTCGGACGACTCCCCGCCGGCCTGGCAAAGCATCAGCAGCATAGGCATCACGCCCGAAAGATCGAAATCGAGCTGCTCCCTGCCCTTCACGTCCCCGCCGTAGGGGAAGCCGAGCGCCTCGAATGCGGCGATCTGCGCCTCGGTAGGCTCCGCCAGGTTCATCTTCGCGGCCAGACCCGCCGCACCCAGCGTCTGCTCGTCGAGCAGCGGCGAGGCGATCTCTATTTCGAGCGACGCGATGCGGCCCGGAGCCTCGATGCGCACGGTCGCCGGCATATTCTCCACAAGCAGTTGGGTCTGCGAGATGTCCGCACCGACCAGAGCGATCGTCGGGGCAGCCGGCTTGACGGCCGGTTCGTCGTTTCCGTCGCTGCACCCTCCGAAGAGAGCGGTGGCCAGCATGGCGATCGTAGCCGCCAAATAAGAAAGTCTTCTCATAATTTCCAGAATTCGTTAAAATGTTTCCAACTCCGGAGGGCAAAAATAGACCCCGCGCCACACACGCACAAATCAATTCAACAAACCCGGCGAATTCCCCGGCCGAAGCGGGCGATTTCATCACGAAGCTGTCTCCCCTCCGGCAGGTCGGAGACGAAAAAAAGGGCTCCTCCGCACAGGAGGAACCCTTTTCCAAATCCCTGAGGGATTTATTTACTCAGCCTTCTCGGCATTGCAGCACTCGGCGTTCTCGCAAGCGCCCTCGCCCTCGCAGCAAGCCTTCTCCTCGCAGCAAGCCTTCTCCTCGCAGCAAGCCTCACCCTCGCAGCAGGTCTTCTCCTCGCAGCAAGCGGCAGCCTCTACGGTCTCGGTCTCGACAACCTCAACGGTCTTAGCCTGTTTTCCGGCACAACTTACCATGGCAGCGACAGCTGCGGCAACAACGATCAGAGATAAAACTTTCTTCATGATTTTGATTTTATTATTTAACGGTTTGTTTTGTCGCAATCGTTTCCCGCCCCGCCGAAACCCGAACACCGTCCGGTCCCGCACGCGACTAGTCGGAAACGTTCTTTCACACGGCAAATATATATAGATTCGTGCGAAATTCTCCACGAATCATCTATTTTTTTTCAATATGGACTCTTAACGGACCAAATCGGCCACCGTAAGGTCCTCCCGCATCAGATACGCCTCCGGAAAACGGCTTCGGATCTTGCCCAGCAGCACGATCGCCTCCTCCGAATTGACGCAGTTTCCGGCCGTTACCTTGAAGTAGGGATTTTCATAGACCAGATAGACCTTCTCGCCGGGAAAAGCCTCCGCGAAAGCCTCGCGCGCCGCGAGCGCCTTCTCGCGCGCATTGGCTCCGTTGTCGAAGAAGATGCCGATCCGGTATCCCTTGAAACGGACCCGTCCCGGAGTGTTTCCGCCCTGCTCGACGGCACGCGCGGCGGCCCCGTGCTCCACCACTTCGAGCCGTGCCCCGCCGGCCGGCTTCTGCGCCAGCCCCTCCTTGAACGATGCGAGCGACTGCGCCCGCACAGCAGCGCACGCCCCCAGGAGCAGAACGCCCGTAAATATCACTTTTCGCATCATGTCTCGCTATTAAACTCGCAAACCGTACCATCGTCCGACGCACACGGACACCCCGCACCGTCGCCGATCGAACGCCCAAAGATATTCAAAAATTCCGAGACGGGCATCCTTTCGCTCCGCACCCGCCGCCGGATACCTCCCCACCGCACCGTCGTCTCGACCGCTGCGTCGAGCCGCTCGAACTCGCCCCGCTCCAGCCGCCGAAGCAGCACCCAGCCGGCCGCCGCATCCGCAAAGTCGAAGCGCCAGCGCGTGCGGAGGCTCGTCCGCGCCCGTGCCGGCACCTCGAACCCCTCGCGCAGGAGCATGCGCCCCAGGCTCCCCCCGCCGGCGAAGAACTCGACCTCCGCCTTCTCGATCCGCAGCGGCCTCCGCCCCCGGTACTCCACCTCCAGCCCGGCATCCATGCCGACGGTGCCGTAGGTGCGTATCGCAACGGGGGAGACGATCCGGATCCTGTCCGGACGAGAAACGGCGCAGCCGGCCAGCAGGAGCGCCGCGCACAGCAGCACGGACCTCAACGGACGGAGCATCACGAACGGAGCGCTTTGGTACCTATGTATATATGGGCTATTCCCCAGCTCTGCGACCGTGCCCGGCAGTGGACGAATCCCGCCTGCGAAAGCACCTCCAGAAATCGGGCCGGAGCCGGAAATTCATCGACCGAGGCGGGCAGGTATTCGTAGGCCCTGCGGTCTTTCGAAACCATCCCCCCCACCACCGGCAGCAGCCGGTGGCTGTAAAAACCGTAGATCCGGCGGAAAAGGGGATTCGTCGGAGTCGAGAACTCCAGAATGACCACCCGGCCGCCCGGCCGCAGCACGCGGGCGATCTCCCGCAGTCCGGCGGTCAGATCCTCGAAGTTGCGCACCCCGAAGCCGACCGTCACCACGTCGAACGTATCGTCCGCAGCCTCCAGCCGCTCGGCCTCGCCCTGAGCGAGCACCACCCGCTCGTCGAGTCCGCACGCGGCGACCTTGCTCCGTGCATGGGCGAGCATCTGCTCCGAAAGATCGACCCCGAGCACCTGCACGCCCCGGATGCGGCGCTCCAGCGCGATCGCCAGGGCGCCCGGTCCTGTCGCCCGGTATAGGATGCGGCGGGGTTTCATGCGCCGCACCAGCCGCACCACGCGGCGGCGCCAC
>CAMWGZ010000127.1 GCA_947173915.1 uncultured Alistipes sp. | reverse complement strand
TAAAAATTCAATATTTGAACTTATATTTGCCTTGCAAAGTTAAACAATTTATTTTATAGTACAAAACGATTCCACATGATGCTTTATCCTGTTATTCCTGATCTGTATCGTACGACAGCCCGTCTGCTGCTGGAGCGGATCGGGGCGCGTGATTTTTTCTCGGGTTCGATCTCATTCGACTACGGCTCGCGGGAGTGCCGGCTGGTGGCCACGATCGTGGTCTATCGCTCGGTCGAGCGGCTGCCCGAGGGGGAGGTGGAGCGCATCGACGACCTGGTGCCCGTCTGGTGGGAGTTTCATACGAGCGACGCGGCGGGCGAGCACGCCAACGATTTTTCGTTCGGCGAGCTGAAGCACTATCTTTTGTGAGGCGCTTGCGGATCGGCTGCCGCTGCGGCCGTCGCACTCCGGAGGCGCGGTGCGCAGAGCCGGCAGGTCTCCCTGCCGCCGGGCGAAGAGGCTTCGGGCGGATGTATTACCTTAATTTATATAAGACGACGATATGAATCGGCAAAAAGAGATTGTTTCGGGTGCGGAGTCGCCGGCGATACCTTCGCTGCTTCGGTTTGCGACCGGGGTCTATCCCTTCCTGGAGCCGGAGGGTTTCCACCGGGCCTACTACCGGGTGCTCGAAGCCTTCGCGAAGGGGCGGGTGCGGCGGCTCATCGTGACCATGCCGCCCCAGCACGGCAAGAGCGTGGGGGCCTCGACCTTGCTGCCGGCCTACCTGCTGGGGCTCGATCCCGACCGGCGGATCGCGATCGCCTCCTACTCCGCCTCGCTCGCCTCGCGCTTCAACCGGCGGGTGCAGCGGATCATCGACTCGCCCGAATATGCGGCCTTCTTTCCCGGGACGACGATCAAGCGGGGGGCGAAGCCCGCCGAGTACCTGCGCACGGCCGACGAGGTGGAGGTCATCGGCCGCCGGGGTGCGCTGCTCTCTGTGGGCCGCGAGGGGGCGCTGACCGGCAACCGGGTCGATTGCTTTGTGCTCGACGACCTCTACAAGGATGCGATGGAGGCCAATTCGCCCGTGGTGCGTGAGAACTGCTGGGAGTGGTACACCTCGGTGGTGCGGACGCGGCTGCACAACTACTCGGGCGAGCTGATCGTCTTCACGCGCTGGCACGAGGAGGATCTGATCGGTGTGCTCTGTCGCCGCGAACCCGTCGGGATGCTGACCCGCTGGGAGCAGCTCGACGACTGGCCCGCCGAGCGGTGGCTCCACCTCAATTTCGAGGCGCTCAAATGCGGTGCCCCCTCCGAGATCGACCCCCGGCAGCCGGGCGAGGCACTCTGGGAGAAGCTGCACGGGGTCGCCCTGCTGGAGAGCAAGCGGCGGCTCGATCCGCTGCGCTTCGAGTGTATGTATCAGGGCCGTCCCGCCGCCCGCGAGGGGCTGCTCTACGGCGATGGCTTCGCCGTTTACGACGAGCTGCCCCGGGAGATCGTCCGCCGCGCCAACTACACCGACACGGCCGATACGGGCGACGACTACCTCTGCTCGCTCTGCTATGCGGTCGATGCCGACGGGATGATCTACGTTACCGACGCGGTCTATTCCCGCGAGCCGATGGAGCGGACCGAAGGGATGGTCGCCGAGATGCTCCGGCGTGCGGAGGTGCGTGCGGCGCTCATCGAGAGCAACAACGGCGGCCGGGGATTCGCCCGCGCCGTGCAGCGGCTCGCGCCCGGCGTGCGTGTCGGCTGGTTCCACCAGACGGACAACAAGGAGGCCCGCATCCTGTCGCATGCCGCGACGCTTCTCCACTGCGTGCGCTTCCCCCGCGACTGGGCGCAGCGCTGGCCCGAACTCTACGCCCACCTGGGGGGCTACCGCCGCAGGTTCCGCGCCAACCGCTGGCACGATGCGCCGGACGTGCTGACGGGGATCGTCGAGCAGGAGACCGATGCCCGCAGCTCCCGGATCCGGCGCATCCGCTTCCTGTAACGGGCCGGGAGGTCTTCCGGTGTGCCCTCCGCACGGCCGTCGGAGTGCCTCGGAAAGACTCGCCCCCGTATTTCTGCAACGAAATACGGGGGCGATTGCGATTCGGGGCGGATGCGGCGGCTACCGTTTTGCCTCGGACGACACCTGGGCGGCGCGGCGCAGCGCCTCGTTGATGTTGGGGCAGATGTTCTCCTCGCCCAGCAGCGTGTAGAATCCCGCTTTTCTGAGTGCGTTGTGCACCTGCGGATTGACACCCGAGAGGATGATGCGCGTATCCTCTTTCTGCGACATGCGGCAGAGGTTGGTGAGGTTGTGTATGCCCGTCGAGTCGATGAAGGGGACCCGGCGCATGCGGATGATCCTTACGCGGGGCCGGTCGGCGATCTGCACCATCTGCTCCTCGAACTTGTTGGCGATGCCGAAGAAGTAGGGACCGTTGATCTCATAGACCTCCACCCCTTTGGGGATCGCGAGGTGCTCCTCGTGCGATTCGAGGTCCGACTCCTTGCTGGGGTCGATCTCGTCTTTGATGACCGAGATGTCGGTGGTCTCCGTCACGCGCTTCATGAAGAGCAGGCAGGCGATCACGAGTCCCACCTCGATGGCTACCGTCAGGTCGATGATGACCGTGAGCAGGAACGTGATGACGAGCACCGCGATGTCGGATGCCGGGTTTTTCATCAGCGCCCGGAAGGTGCGCCACTCGCTCATGTTGTAGGAGACGATCACGAGCACGCCCGCCAGGCAGGCCATCGGGATGTAGCGGGCCAGCGGCATGAGGAAGAGGAAGATCAGCAGCAGCACGACGGCGTGGATGATGCCCGCTACGGGGGTGCGGCCGCCGTTGTTGATGTTGGTCATCGTGCGGGCGATGGCACCCGTTGCGGGGATGCCGCCGAACAGGGGCGTGACGATGTTGGCCACGCCCTGGGCCATCAGCTCCTGGTTGGAGTCGTGCTTGTCGCCGATCACGCCGTCGGCCACCGTCGCCGAGAGCAGCGACTCGATGGCACCCAGCACCGCGATGGTCAGCGCCGCGGGCAGCAGCCCCTTCAGTCCGGCCCACGAGAAGGCGGGGATCACGGCATCGGGCAGGTGGGAGTCGATCGTGAAGCGGTCGCCGATGGTCTCCACCGAGTCGATCCCGCCGTAGCGCTTCATCAGCCAGACGGCCGCCGTCATCACGATGATGGCGATGAGCGATCCGGGGATCTTCTTCGAGAAGCGGGGCGTGAGCGCGATGATCGCCACGCTGGCCACGCCCACGAGCGTGGACCAGAGGTCGATCGTGCCGAAGCTGTGGAAATAGACGGCCCACTTGCCGAGGAAGTCGCCCGGCATGTCGGGGGTGGTCAGGCCGAAGAGGTCCTTGATCTGGGTGGTGAAGATCGTCACGGCGATACCGCTCGTGAAGCCGACGACGATCGGGTAGGGGATGTACTTGATGATGGTGCCCAGGCGGAAGACACCCAGCAGGATCAGGAAGACACCCGCCATGATCGTCGCGAGGGTCAGCCCCTCGATGCCGTACTGCTGGATGATGCCATAGACGATCACGATGAATGCGCCGGTGGGGCCGCCGATCTGCACGCGGCTGCCGCCCAGTGCCGAGACCAGGAAGCCGGCGATGATGGCCGTGATGATGCCTTTCTCGGGGCTGACACCCGAGGCGATGCCGAAGGCGATGGCCAGCGGCAGGGCCACGATGCCGACGATGATGCCGGCCATCAGGTCGGCCGTGAACTTCTCCCGGTCGTAGTTGCGGAGCGTGGAGAAAAGTTTTGGGGTAAATCGGTTCATCTCCTTTTATTTAAATTTTTTAGGGTTCGTCGCGCTGCGGTTTTCCCTCCCCGCGCGGCCCGGACGGTGCGGGCTGCTGCGCCCGGCGCGTCGAAAAGGAGCCGCTTCGGGCCGTCTTTGGCGAGGCGGTGGAAAACGGGGACCAAAGGTAGTCATTCTTTTGCGGAAATGTTCGCCGCGCGCGCTTTTTTCTGTGGGGAGCGCGGGCGGGGGCGCTTTTTCCGCTCCGGCGGCATACTATGTTTTCGGGTGCGGACGTTTGTTCGTCAGGTCGGATGCCGCCCCTGCGCCGGGTGCCGGGACGGACTGGCTCCGTTGGGCGGCAGCCGGCTTTTGCTCCGGCGAGGCCCCGGGTAAAGCCGTCTCTGCGTCCGGCCTGTCGAAAACCTTCGGAAAAAGAGACGGGGAACATACGAAACCACCCCTTTCTTTCGTTTTCGTTATAT
>CAMWGZ010000126.1 GCA_947173915.1 uncultured Alistipes sp. | reverse complement strand
CGTCGAGGTATAAGTAGAAGTTTGCCCGGGTTGCGATACCGGTCGCCTTATATCCGACCCATGTCAGGCGGGTCGTCGTGTTTCCCGGAATCTCTATGGTGTGGGTTTTCGAGGTGGGCATATTCGTCGGCGAGCCGTTTTTGTCCAGCTGGAACTCCTCTATTCTGGTGTTCGGATAGTTGATGCTGCCGTTGCCGCCCGCGATGGCCCCCGACTGATTCGATAGGCCGAAAGTGCACACCGGTCTGGGACTTGCGCCCGTCGTCGCTCCTATTCTGTATTCTACCCTGACCTTCACCGCTTTGTTCTCCCTGATCGGCAGGGGCGGTGTATCGACTCGTCCGGTTTGCACGCCTACCGTTGTCGAGGCGGGGACAAAGGTCCGGAACTCCAGCGACTGCTGATCGACCTTCCAGCGCGAGCCGGTCCAGCCCGGCAGGTTGGCATCGGTCATTTCGGAACCCGTTTTTCCGTTGTCATCGGCGTGGGCGTCGTTATAGACCGTTTGGCTGAAATCCTCGGAGAAGAGATAGGGGGCGACCAGACCGACCTCGGTGCGCTCCGCTCCGGCGAAGGCGACCGTGCTGCTGCCCGGAACGCGGGTGGCGCTCTCCGACTCGTAGAGTATGGTCAGCGGCTCGCTGCGGAGCAGTTCGCCGTAAAGGCCGGCGTAGAATTCGACGGTGTATTTGTTGTCCTGATTCTTCGTGAAGGATTTGCTGGTCGTGCCGTCGCGGAAGGTCATCCCCTCGGGTGCCTGAACCTCGAATCCCGTGGGCTCCTCGCCCAGCCGGGAGTAGTCGTCGATCGAGAAGTCGAGGTAGCTGACCGGCAGCTCCTCGGGAACGGTCAGCGTGACGGGCGTGATATGGCCCGCTTCGAGGCGCTTATCGACCGGTATGGTCAGCGTGTGCGAGCGGTATCCTTCGGCGGAGTAGGCCGTGAACGAAATGTCGCCCGAAACGGTCGTCGGGTTGATGAACGCCCAGGCGTAGCTGCTCTCCCCTTCAGTCAGCGGCGAGTCGAGCTGGAGCGTGATGCTGCTGCGGCCCTCGGAGAGCGTCATGGACTCCGAAGGGCGCGTCGCATCGAAAGAGACGCGACCGACCACATCGACCGGAAAGTCGATTTGCAGCCGGGTAATCTGTGCGCCCTCCCAGTGATGGCGGCCGGAGGGGACCTCGATGCGCAGGGCGTGGCATTTGTGCCGGAAGCGGAGCGCGTGCGCGGGCTGCGTGCCGGTCATCTGCTGGAAGTTGTCGAACGAGGGCAGCGCCTCGGCCGAGGAGAGCGGATCGGCGGCCAGAATGTCGCATCCGCTGTCGGGCCGCCCCGTCTGCACCTCCGGCAGACGGTAGGAGACCTGCGTGCCGGAGATCGTCTCGGGTGCCGGGCTGACGGCCGTGTAGGTGTAGTCGCCTGCGGGCATTTCGGGGATTGTCGCCGTGAATACGGCCGACGAAAAGCTGACTCCGAAGTAGGCCAGCGTGAACCGTTGGGCGCGCAGCGCGTAGCTGGCTCCGGCATCGGCCGTCGCCCAGGCGAATATTTCGTCGTTCTTGGTCCAGCGGGCGGTGGTCCAGTCGCTCTCGTCGATCGAGGTGCGCGTGCCCTCCGCCGGGGAGGACTCCGGTTCGTTGTCGCAGGAGATGGCGACGGTCACTTCGCGCGGCGAGGCTGGCTGGCTGCTCTCGGTGTTTTCGGAGCAGGCGATCGGAAGCAGGCTCGCAAGCAGCAGGACGATCGGTGTGTATTTCGCCATAAACGTTGATTTGCTTTATGGTATAAATATAGGACAAAAGTAACTGGTTTCTCCTTATAAATAAAATAAAATCAACGAACGCCCGGAAAATCATCACGAAAACCTCCCGTTTGCCGGGATTTTTCGGCGCTGCGGGGTGCCGTCCGGCCCGTGCCCGGGGCGTTCCTCCGAACGAATAAGGCACCCTTTCCGGGTGCCTTTTTCGTTTTCCGACCGGGTCGGAAAGTACCTATTTTTTCAGGTATTTGTTCAGCCAGCCGAAGAATTCGCGGTTCCAGACGATCGAGTTCTGGGGCTTCATGACCTGATGGTCCTCGTCCTCGAATTCGACCAGACGGGCATCGATGCCGTGCAGGCGTGCGGCCGTGAAGGCTTCGAGCGACTGGGTGTAGGGGATGCGGAAATCCAGTTCGCCCGTGATGATGAGGATCGGGGTGTCCCAGCGATCGACGAAGCGGTGGGGCGAGTTGGCGAAGGTGCGCATGGCCGTCGCGTTGTCCTTCTCCCAGTAGGCACCGCCGTAGTCGTTGTTGAGGAAGAAGAGCTCCTCGGTCGAGCCGTACATCGAGTCGAAGTCGAAGATGCCGCAGTGGGAGATCAGCGCCTTGAAGCGTCCGTTGTGGTGGCCGGCCAGGAAATAGACCGAATAGCCGCCGTAGGAGGCTCCGACGCAACCCAGACGCTCCTCATCGACCCAAGGTTCGGCCGCCACGTCGTCGATGGCCGCGAGGTAGTCGCGAATGTTCTGTCCGGAGTAGTCGCCCGAGATCTGGTCGAGCCACTCCTGTCCGAACGAGGGGAGGCCGCGGCGGTTGGGGGCGACCACCACATAGCCCTGGGCCGCCATGAGCTGGAAGTTCCAGCGGTAGCTCCAGAACTGGGATACTACGTTCTGGGGACCGCCCTGGCAGTAGAGCAGGGCGGGGTATTTCTTGTTCGGATCGAAGTCGGGGGGGAGGATGACCCACGTGAGCATCTCCTTGCCGTCGGTGGTTGCGACCCAGCGCTTCTCCACGCGGCCCAGCTTGAGGTGCTCGAGGATCGGCTGGTTGATGAACGTGAGCTGCGTCAGCACGCCGCTGCCCAGCTTGATGTCGTAGAGTTCCGACGGCGAGGCGATCGTGCAGATGTCGGCGACGGCCTTGCCGTTGGCGATCGAGACGGCGTTGATGTCGTGGTCGCCTTCGGTCAGTACGGCCACCTTGCCCTCCATGTTTACGCGGCAGAGCTGGTGGGTGGCGTGGATCGGGGCGATGAAGTAGATCCCCTCGTTGCCGTCCCAGATGAGGTTGGAGGCGTTGTAGTCGAAGTCGGCCGTGAGGTCCTGCATCTTGTCGGTCTCCGAATCCCAGACGAACAGGCGCGACTTGTCCGACTCGTTGCCCGGACGGCGCTGCGAGCAGAAAGCGATCTTCGAGCCGTCGGGCGAGAAGACGGGGTATTTGTCGTAGCCCGGCATGGTCAGCTGGGTGGCCTCGACACCCGAGTCGCCCATCTTCAGGCGGATGGCCTGCTTGCAGATGTTGCGGGTGGTGCCGCTCGCCAGGTCATAGACGAAAATGTCCGAATCGGTCGAGAGGGCGTAACTGGTGCCCGTCAGCGGCTTGCAGGTGTAGGCCAGCTGCGTGCCGGCGGGATGCCACGAGATTTCGGACATGTTGAAATAGGGGGCCAGCGGAGCGTCCCATGCGGCCTCTTCGCCGATGATGTCGCGGCAGTTGCCGAGGTAGCCGTTGTCAAGCTCCGCGACGAAGATATGGCGGTATTCGCCCTCGTCCCAGCAGTCCCAGTGGCGGCACATCAGGTCGTCGTACACGCGGGCCTTCGATTTGTCCAGGTCGGCGTAGAGGTCCGACGACCGGCGGTCGGCTACGTGTACCGGCCGCACCAGCCAGATATGTTTCTCGTCGGGGCTGACACCGAAGCCCTCCACGTCGGCGACTCCCTCGCCCTTTATCTGCCGGGTGTTGCCGCCCTCGACGGTCATCTCCCACACCTGCGACGAACCGCTGCGGTCGGAGAGGAAGTAGATGCGCCGTCCGTCGGCACTCCACTGGGGCGAGTGGTTGTTCGACTTGAAGTCGGTCAGCTGGCGGACTTCGCCGGAGGCGGCCTCGCGCAGGTAGATGGCCGTCACGCCCCGGTTCTCCTGCAGGTTGTACCAGGTCACGGTGTAGAGCAGTCGGCTGGCATCGGGCGAGAGTCCGGCCAGTCCCACACGCCCCATTTTCCACATCACTTCGGGGGTAAGGATGCCGGCGGCGATCTCCTCCTGCGTGAGTGCGTTGTCGATTTCGATCGGGCGCGAGTGCTTGTTGCAACAGCCTCCCAGACCCAGAAGCGCGATGGACATAAATAGGAATAATTTTTTCATTTCGGTACTTTTATGTGTAACTTTGTCTCTCTCAACAAGACTGGCCGTTAGGTTGGCGAAGCT
>CAMWGZ010000125.1 GCA_947173915.1 uncultured Alistipes sp. | reverse complement strand
TCGCAGGACAACGTCTCGATGATTACCGTCGAATTCGAGTACGGCTCCGACCTGACCGAAGGGGCCAACGAGATCCGCGATGCCGTCAGCCGCGTGCAGTCGCAGCTGCCCGACGAGGTGGACTATCCGACGATCTTCAAATTCTCGACCTCGATGATTCCCGTGATGATGCTCGCCGTCACGGCCGACGAGAGCTATCCGGCGCTCAACAAGATCCTCGACGACAAGCTGGTCAATGTGCTCAACCGTGTGGACGGCGTGGGTGCCGTGACCGTGATGGGTGCGCCCGAGCGCGAGGTGCAGGTCAATATCGACCCGCAGAAGCTCAAGGCCTACAACCTGACCGTCGAGCAGCTCGGAGGCATCATCGCCGCCGAGAACGTCAATATCCCGAGCGGCACGATCGACATCGGCAACAACACTTTCAACATCAAGGCCGACGGCGAGTTCAAGGATTCGGAGATCGACCTGCGCAAGGTGGTGGTCTCGAACGCCGGCGGGCGGACGATCATGCTTTCCGACATCGCCGAGATCCGCGACACGCTCGAAAAATCGACGATGGACGAGCGCGTGAACGGCGAGCTGGGCGTGCGCGTGATGATCCAGAAGCAGTCGGGGTCCAACACCGTCAATATCGTCAGGAAGATCCAGCGGATGCTGCCCGATATTCAGAAATCGCTGCCCAAGGACGTGCAGATGCAGCTCATCTTCGAGGCCTCGCAGGAGATTACCGATGCCATCGGCTCGCTCTCGGAGACGGTCATGTACGCCTTCATCTTCGTGGTGCTCGTCGTGATGATCTTCCTCGGGCGCTGGAGGGCGACCTTCATCATCTGCATGACGATTCCCGTGTCGCTGATCTGTTCGTTCATCTACCTCTTCGCGACGGGATCGACGCTCAACATCATTTCGCTCTCGTCGCTCTCGATCGCCATCGGTATGGTGGTCGATGACGCGATCGTGGTGCTGGAGAACATTACCACCCATATCGAGAAGGGATCGAACCCGAAGGAGGCGGCCATCTACGCGACCAACGAGGTGTGGCTGTCGGTCATCGCCACCACGCTGGTGGTCGTCGCCGTGTTCCTGCCGCTGACGATGGTGCCGGGTATGATGGGCATCATGTTCCGCGAACTGGGCTGGATCGTCTCGATCGTGGTGTGCGTCTCGACGACGGCGGCCATCACGCTGACCCCGATGATGTCGGCCTACATGCTCAAGATCGACGGCGGCGAGCACGACTACAAGGGCATCGGCATCGTTTACAAGCCGATCGACCGGGCGCTCGCCTGGCTCGACGAGGTGTATGCGCAGATGCTGCGCTGGGTGGTCGGCCATCGCCGGATTACCTTCTTCGGCACCATGTCGCTCTTCGCCGTGTCGCTGCTGCTGCTCTCGCGGGTGCCGACCGAGTTCTTCCCGCCTTCGGACAACGGCCGCATTTCGGCCACCGTGAAACTGGAGCAGAACCTCTCGGTCGAATATACGGCCCGTGTCGCCCGCGAGATCGACAGCATCATCTACGAGCGCTTCCCCGAGATCGAGCTGGTGTCGGCCTCGTCGGGTGCCAGTTCGTCGGACAACGCCTTCGCGGCGATGCAGACCACCGGTTCGCACATCATCAACTACAACATGCGTCTGCCGCGCTCGACCGAGCGCGAACGCTCGATCTACGAAATATCGGACCTGCTGCGTCTGGAGCTCGACCGGATTCCCGAGGTGCGCGAATATTCGGTAACTCCGGGCGGACAGAACGGAAGCATGAGCGGTGCGAGCACCGTAGATATCAAGGTCTTCGGCTTCGATATGGAGGTCACGAACCGGGTGGCGCACGACCTGCTGGAGCAGATGGCCCGAATCCCGGGCGTGCGCGACGTGCAGCTCTCGCGCGACGAACTGCGTCCCGAGCTGAACGTGGTCTTCGACCGCGACAAGCTCTCCTACTACGGCATGAACAGCGCGACGGCATCGCAGGCGGTGCGCAACCGTATCGACGGTCTGGTCGCCTCGAAGTACCGCGAGGACGGCGATGAGTACGATATTGTGGTGCGCTACGGCGAGCCGTTCCGCACCTCGGTCGAGGATGTCGAGGAGATCACGCTTTACAGCGCTGCGGGGCGGCCCGTGCGTCTGAGCGAGGTCGGCGAGGTCGTCGAGGAGTATGCCGCGCCGATGATCGAGCGCGAGAACCGCCAGCGCGTCATCAGTGTCAAGTCGTCGCTGGGTGCGGGCGTGGCCCTGGGCGAGGTGCTGCCCGAGGTGCGCCGCCTGATCGAGGAGTATCCCGCGCCGGACGGCGTGGCGCTCGACGTGGGCGGTACGGTCGAGGATCAGGGCGATGCCTTCTCCGACATCGGCATGCTGGGCCTGCTGATCCTGATTCTGGTCTATATCGTGATGGCTACGCAGTTCGAGTCGCTCAAGTTCCCCTTCATCATCATGTTTACCATTCCGTTCGCCTTCACGGGTGTCTTCCTGGCGCTCTGGATAACCCACACGCCGCTCTCGATCATCGCACTGATCGGCGCGATCATGCTGGTGGGCATCGTGACCAAGAACGGTATCGTGATGGTCGATTACATGAACCTGCTCATCGAGCGGGGTGCCGGGGTCTTCGAGGCGGTGATCGCCGGCGGCAAGAGCCGTCTGCGTCCGGTGCTGATGACCTCCTTCACGACGATCCTCGGCATGGTGCCGCTGGCCATCGGGTCGGGTGCCGGCTCCGAGACCTGGCAGCCGATGGGTATCGCCGTGATCGGCGGCCTGACCTGCTCGACGCTGCTGACCCTCTTCATCGTGCCGGTGCTCTACTCGATCTTCATGAACCGCCACCAGCGCACCGAGCAGGAGAAGATGGTCAATCCCGATGGAAAACAGATAAACATATAAGCGAGATGAAAGCAGTATTTCTGTCATACAATCAGGCCCTGACCGATCGTGTCCGGGAAATTTTGGACACGCTGGAGATCCGGGGCTTTACCAAGTGGGAACTTACGCAGGGGCGCGGCTCCTTCGACGGCGAACCCCACTACGGAACCCATGCCTGGCCCTCGATGAACTCGTCGATCCTGGCGATCGTCGAGGACGAGCGGGTCGCGCCGCTGATGGAGGCTTTCCGGGAGATGGATACCGCAACCCGCATGCAGGGATCGCGGGCTTTCGTCTGGAATGTCGAGCAGACCTTCTGACGGCCCTGCTTCGGCCGGACGATATGGTCCGGATTATGCCGGTAACTTCGGGATGCCTTCCGCCTTCGGGGCGGGAGGCATCTTCTTTTTGCGGCGGCGAGTGCGATGCCGGATTGGCGGAGGGGGTGCTGTCGGTATTCTGATCGCGCGGCGGTCGTGCGGCACCTTCTCCGGGGGAGCGGGGCAGGGCGTTTCGGGGTATTTGCAGCGCCGCGCGGGCGGGTGCCGTGCCCGCTGCCGCGGTCTTACGGGCGGCTGTAAAAAACCGGGCGGGAAATCTTCGAAAGATTTCCCGCCCTTAAAGGTACGAGGCTCGGAGCCTGACGGCCCGCCTATTTGAAGAAGATCGAGGAGATCTCCTTGTAGTTGTGTACGCGCTCGATGACGTTGGCGAAGATGTCGGCCACGGTCATTACCCGGAACTTGTGGAGGTCTTTTTCGGGGTTGAGCGGAATGGTGTCGGTGCAGATGACCTCCTGCAGGGCGCTGGCGTTGATCTTCTCGTAGGCCTGGCCCGAGAGGATCGGGTGGGTAATGGCTGCGCGGACGCTCTTCGCACCCTTCTCCATCAGCATGTCGGCGGCCATGCAGATCGTGCCCGCCGTGTCGATCATGTCATCGACGATGATGATGTTGCGGTCCTTGACCTCGCCGATGGCGGTCATCTTGCCCACGACGTTGGCTTTCGCGCGCTCCTTGTGCGAGATGATGATCGGTGTGCCGAGGTGTTTGGCGTAGGTGTTGGCCCGTTTCGCGCCGCCCATGTCGGGCGCTGCGATCGAGAGGTTCTCGATGTTGAGGTTCTTGATGTAGGGGACGAAGATGCCGCTGGCGTAGAGCGCATCGACCGGAACGTCGAAGAAGCCCTGGATCTGGTCGGCATGCAGGTCCATCGTCATGATGCGGTCCACACCGGCCGCAACGAGCATGTTGGCTACCAGTTTGGCTCCGATCGGCACGCGGGGACGGTCCTTGCGGTCCTGACGCGCCCAGCCGAAGTAGGGCATGACGGC
>CAMWGZ010000124.1 GCA_947173915.1 uncultured Alistipes sp. | reverse complement strand
CGGGAATTTTTTTTAAGCCCGTCAGATCGGCCGAAAAGGTGCTTTCCGGCGGTGTGCTTTCGAAAAACATGCGGTTTTTCCATCTTTTATCGCGGCTAAAGTTGCTCATTTTTGAAAAAAACGCTATTTTTGTTCGTTTAATCAAATGAAATGAAATGCTGACAGAAGAAGAGAAGAATGCCGGATTGGTCGGGAAAATCATTCCGATCAATATCGAGGAGCAGATGAAGTCCGCATATATCGACTATTCGATGTCGGTCATCGTATCGCGCGCCCTGCCCGACGTGCGGGACGGTCTGAAACCCGTTCACCGGCGCATCCTGTACGATATGAGCGCGGAGTTGAATCTGTACTCCGACAAACCCACCCGTAAGTCGGCCCGTATCGTCGGCGACGTGCTCGGTAAGTTCCACCCGCACGGCGACAGCTCCGTTTACGAGGCGATGGTGCGCATGGCCCAGGAGTGGTCGATGCGCTACCCGCTGGTCGAGGGTCAGGGTAACTTCGGTTCGATGGACGGCGACTCGCCTGCGGCGATGCGTTATACGGAGGCCCGCATGCAGAAGATCACCGACGAAGTGATGGCCGACATCGACAAGGAGACGATCGACTGGACGCTGAACTTCGACGATACGATCCAGGAGCCGACGGTGCTTCCGACCAAGATCCCGCTGCTGCTGGTAAACGGCGCGAGCGGCATCGCCGTCGGCATGGCCACCAACATGGCCCCCCACAATCTGGGAGAGGTCGTCGATGCGTGCTGCGCCTATGTCGATAATCCGGAGATCGAGTGCGAGGAGCTGCTCAAATACGTCAAGGGCCCCGACTTCCCGACGGGCGGTATCATCTACGGCTACGAAGGGGTGCGCGAGGCGCTGCTGACGGGCCGGGGCCGCGTGGTCATGCGTGCCCGCACCGAGATCGAACATACGGCGAGCGGCCGCGAGTGCATCGTCATCACGGAGATCCCCTA
Organism: uncultured Alistipes sp.; assembly: GCA_947173915.1. GTDB lineage: Bacteria > Bacteroidota > Bacteroidia > Bacteroidales > Rikenellaceae > Alistipes. Next base: position 3,232 of record CAMWGZ010000124.1, on the reverse strand, counting down.
CATGATCAACAAGGCGGAGATGATCAAGAAGATCGCCGACATGATCAACGAGAAGAAGATCGAGGGCATCTCCTACATCAACGACGAGTCGGACCGCAACGGCATGCGCATCATCGTCATCCTCAAGCACGATGCCGTGGCGAGCGTGGTGCTCAACACGCTCTACAAGAACACCCCGCTGCAGACCTCGTTCGCCGTGAACAACATCGCGCTGGTAAACGGCCGGCCGATGCTGCTCAACCTGCGCGACCTGGTGCGTCATTTCGTCGAGCATCGCCACGACGTGATCGTGCGCCGCACGCGCTTCGACTTGGCCAAGGCGGAGAAGCGGCTCCACATCGTGCTGGGTCTGCTCATCGCCCAGGACAACATCGACGAGATCATCCGCATCATCCGCGGGGCCAAGACACCGGACCTGGCGAAGCAGGCGATGACCGAGCGCTTCGGGCTGAGCGACGCACAGGCTTCGGCGATCATCGAGATGCGTCTGCGCGCCCTGACCGGTCTGGAGTACGAGAAACTCGTGGCCGAGCGCAACGAGCTGGAGGCGCAGATCGCCTATTTCAAGGACGTGCTGGGCAGCCGGGAGCTGCAGATGAAGGTCATCAGGGACGAACTGCTCGAGATCAAGGAGAAATACGGCGACGAGCGCCGCTCGGAGATCATCTACTCTTCGGAGGAGTTCAATCCCGAGGATTTCTATGCCGACGAGGAGATGGTCATTACCATCTCGCACCTGGGCTACATCAAGCGCACGCCGCTGGCCGAATACCGCACCCAGAACCGGGGCGGCGTAGGTGCCAAGGGAAGCGCTACGCGCGACGAGGATTTCATCGAGCATATCTACATGGCCACGATGCACAACACGATGCTCTTCTTTACCGAGAAGGGCCGCTGCTACTGGCTCAAGGTCTATGAGATTCCCGAGGGAACCCGCTCGTCGAAGGGACGCGCCATTCAGAATGTCATCCAGATCGAACCGGACGACAAGGTGCGCGCCTACATCAACGTCAAGCGCCTGAACGATGCCGAGTACGTCGATAACAACTACATCATCATGTGCACCAAGGACGGCACGATCAAGAAGACCCGTCTGGAGGCCTATTCGCGTCCCCGTCAGAACGGCGTGAACGCGATCGTGATCCGCGAGGGCGACCAGCTGATCGAGGCGAAGCTGACCAGCGGCAATGCCGAGGTCATGATCGCCGCCCGCGACGGCAAGGCGATCCGCTTCAACGAGAATACGGTGCGTCCGATCGGACGTGTCGGTGCGGGCGTGCGCGGCATTTCGCTCGAAGAGGGCGACGAGGTGGTCGGCATGATCTGCATCGAGCCGGAGAGCACGCAGGACGTGCTCGTGCTCAGTGAAAACGGCTACGGCAAGCGGACCGACCTGGAGGAGTACCGCGTGACGAACCGCGGCGGCAAGGGCGTGAAGACGATCAACGTGACCGAGAAGACCGGCAAGCTGATCTCGATCCAGGCCGTGACCGATCAGAACGACCTGATGATCATCAACCGTTCAGGCCTGACGATCCGCACGGCCGTGGAGCAGATCCGTGTGGCGGGCCGTGCGACGCAGGGCGTTCGGATCATCAACCTGCGCGAGGGCGATGCCATCGCTTCGGTCATCGCGGTGCCTGCCGCCGAGGAGGAGGTGGCCGCGCCGGTCGAAGCGGGTGCGGAGGCTCCGGAAACGACGGCACAGGAATAGAATGAATATCGTATAATCTAATAATTGCAGCATTTATGAAAAAGATGATTTTGGCTCTGACGGCCCTCCTGCTGATGGGATCGGGCGTTCAGGCGCAAAAGATTAACCGGGAGGCGCTGGTGCAGAAGATCGAGAAGAACGAAGCCGCCGCCGCCGATGCCAAGAAGGCGGTCAAGGCCGCGACCTGGATCAATCTGGGCAAAAGCTACATCGAGGCAGCGACGCTGCCTACCAAGGACCTCTATGTCGGCATGCTGGAGATGGAGCTTCAGATGAAGCTGGGCGCTCCTCTCTCGAACGAGGCTATCGTGATCGACAACGTTACCCTGGCCGGTGCGAACTACGACTATTTCACGGCCTGTGTGATGGAAGGTCAGGTTATCGGCTGGAAGGAGACCGCACAGGTCTTCCCCGGTGCGACGGACAAGGCGATCGAGGCGCTGAACAAGGCCTACGAAGTCGATCCGAAGCAGGCTCCGAAGATCAGGGAGCAGCTGATGCTCATCAGCAACTACTGTTCGCAGCTGGGCGATGCGAGCAACAACATCGCCGAGTACCGTACGGCTACCGAGGCCTTCAAGACCGCGTTCCGTGCGCAGTCCAGCCCCGCGTTCGGTACGCCCGATGCGTCGCGCCTCTACTATGCGGGCTATTGCGCTACGGCTGCCGGTGCGAACGATCCCGCATCGTATGCCGAGGGTGCCGAGCTGCTGAACAAGGCGCTCGACCTGGGCTTCGTCGATGAGACGGGACAGATCTACTACTACCTTTACCACAGCTACTACGGCCAGCGCGAGGCCGATCGTGCGAATGTCCTGAAAGCCAAGGATGCGCTGATGACCGGCATTACGAAGTTCCCGAAGAACCAGGATATTCTCAAGAGCCTCATCATGCTCTATTCGCTGGAGGAGGGTATGGGCGATCCTTCGGAGCTGATCGCCATGCTCGACGAGGCGATCGCCGCCGATCCGCAGAATATCGAGCTGTGGTTCAGCCGTGCGCAGATCTCGGTTGCGCTGAAGGAGTACGATGAGGCGATCGAGGCGCTGAAGAAGACCATCGAGCTGAATCCCAACTCTTACGAGGCGCAGTTCTTCACGGGATACTACATCATCATCAAGGCCGATGCGCTCAACACCATTGCCAACGAGAAGGTCTATACCAGCATGGACGAGGCCGAGGCCGATCAGAAGCAGATCATGGCCATCTATGCCGAGGCGATTCCCTATCTGGAGGCTGCACACGAGCTGATGCCCCAGAACAGCGACCCCGTACAGCTGCTCAAGACGCTCTGCTTCCGTCTGCGCGACGAAGTGGAGGGTATGATGGAGAAATACCAGAAATACGACGCACTCTACAAGCAGATGGCCTAAGGAGAGTTGTTGCCCCGCTTTCGCGCGGAGCAGCGGAATGGAAAGAGCGAGCCGCATACCGAAAGAAGAGGAGAGCTAAAATTTTTAGCAAAAGGGCCGGAGGGAGAATCACCATTTGTAGCGTTTTTAGTGTAGGTGGTACGGG
>CAMWGZ010000123.1 GCA_947173915.1 uncultured Alistipes sp. | reverse complement strand
TTTTTTTATACCCCACCCCGACGCTACCCCCTCCCTCTGTCGGTCGGGGGGGCGGTGAGTTGTCTATTACACACGGCTCCATTACCTAAGCGCGCCGGCAGGAAGTCGAGCGCGACGTGCCGGCCACGACTCTTGCGCTGGCCTTTCATATCGGCGGGCGCACCTCGGCGGACTTCTTCCTGGGCGACATGACCTCCGACCTGCTGGCCGGGGGCGAGTCGGGACGGCTCTACCAGCGGCTGGTGCGCGAGCGCAAGCTGCTGGGCGGGGTCAATGCCTACGTCACGGGCGATGTCGATCCCGGATTGTTCGTCTTTACGGCCCGCCTGTTGCCGGGAACGAGCGTCGCGCAGGCCGAGGAGGCGCTGCACGAGGAGATCCGGCTGCTGCAGACCGAAGAGGCCGGGGCGTACGAGCTGGAGAAGATCAAGAACAAGTTCGAGGCCAACACCCTGTTCGGCGAGATCAACGTGATGAACAAGGCGATGAACCTCGGATTCTACCGCATGCTCGGCGACCTGCCGCTGATCAACCGCGAGGTGGAGATCTACCGCAGCCAGACTCCCGACCGGATCATCGACTTCAGCCGCCGCACGTTCCGTCCCGAAAACTGTTCCACCCTCATTTACCGCGCACGACAATGAATGCTCCCTCGCTTGTAATTCCCGAACGGATCGACGCGCCCCGCGCCGAACGCCACCTGCTTGCCAACGGCACGCCGCTCTACGTCATCTCCTCCGACGATTTCGAGGTCCTGCGCTTCACGCTGGTCTTCCGTGCCGGATCGTCGCTCCAGCAGCGCCCCTTCTCCGCCTCGGCGACGGCCAACATGCTGAGTGAAGGGTCGCGCGACATGACGGCGCGGCAGATCGCCGAGCGGCTCGACTTCTACGGCTCCTATTTCGAAGTGAACATCGACCGCGACTATGTATATATCAGCTTCAGCTCCCTGTCGAAATTTTTCGCTCCGACGCTCGAAGCGGCGCGGCAGATCGTGCTCCATCCCCTCTTTCCCGAGGAGGAGTTGGATTCCTACCGCGAGAAGCGCAAGCAGGCGCTGGCGATCGAACGGCGGAAGGTCGATACCCTCGTGCGCGAACTATTCGCCGGGGCGCTCTTCGGCGCGGACCATCCTTACGGCGTTACCTATCCGGAAAGTGCCTACGATACGCTCCGGCGCAGCGACCTGGAGGCGCTCTACCGCCGGTTATATACGGCCGAGAACTGCCTGATCGTGTGCAGCGGCCGCGTCGGCGACGAGGAGCTGCGGGGGATCGCTGCGCTCGGCGAGGCCCTGCCCCGCAGCAGCGCTCCCGCCGAGGTGTGCTTTCCTGCCCCGTGCAGCGAACCGTACCGCTTCGTGCGCCGGGCCGATGCGGTGCAGTCTTCGCTGCGCATCGGGCGGCTGCTCTTTCCGCGCACCCACCCCGATTTCGTCGGCATGCAGGTGGTGGCCACCGTGCTGGGCGGCTACTTCGGTTCGCGTCTGATGCACAACCTGCGCGAGGTGCACGGCTACACCTACGGAGTCGGTGCCGCGATGATCAATTTCGAGCGCGAGGGCTATCTGGCCATCGCCGCGCAGGTGGGGGCCGAGGAGACCGCCGCCGCACTCGACGAGTGCTTCTTCGAGATCGAGCGGCTGCGGCGCGAACCCCTCTCCGTCGGGGAGCTGGAGCTGGTCAAGAACATCATGACCGGCGAAATGATGCGCATTCTCGACGGGCCGTTCGGTATCGCCGATGTGACGATCGAGAATCTGCTGTGCGGGACCGACAACGGAGCGATCGAGCGCAACATGCGGGCGATCCGGGAGATCACTCCCGCCGAGGTGCAGCGGCTCGCCGAGCGCTACCTGCGCCGCGAGGACCTCGTGACGGCGGTCGTCGGCGCGGAGGATCCCTTTGCCGGCAGGTAGCCGGGCGCGCGGGGAGAACCCGGCGCGGCACGGCCGGAAGCGGCGTTCGTTGTGCCGCATGAATGGAAAAAGAGGACTCCGGGGATCGATCCCCGGAGTCCTCTTTTCGTGTTGTCGCCGCAGGGTTAGCGGTTTATTGCCGCCGCCACGCGGTTCAGCTTCGCCGCAGCAGACGGTTGGCTGAAGTCGTAAACATTGATCTTGCCGGTCCATTCGCCGGTAATGGTGTGGGCCGGGGTAGTGTCGTCCTGGAAGTTGAAGACGAACTTGTATTCGTCGCCCTCCTTGGTCACGGTCATCGTGCCTTCGTTGATCGGAGCCAGGATCGAAGCCGCACCGGTCGCATCGACGCTCGACATGTCGCCGTACCAGGTGTAGCCGACCTCGGCGCTGCCGTAGGGCATGTAGCCCGGGTGCAGCGTGAAGGGCTTCAGCTCCTTGCTGATCGTGTAGGTGCCGGGAACCAGCGTCAGGCCGTCGGCGGCCGACGTGAGGAACTCGCCGGTAATCATGTCGCCCACCAGCGGGGAGTTTTCGTCGGTGGGATCCTCGGCTGCGGTAAGGAGGAACATCCACGAGTTGAGACCCGGCATGAGGTATTCGCCCAGGTTGTAGAACTCGGCGGTCAGGTTCTCGTGGAACGAGAGCTGATGATCTTCGGTCAGGCTGCTCATCGGGCGCTTGGGCTCGGACGAGTTATCGACGAAGTTGCCGATAGTTACCTTACCCTCGTAGGAGACCTTGATCGAGACACCCTCTTCGCTGGTCATGTCGCAGTCGAACTTGTAGGTGTTGCCCGTGCGCGTTACGTTGATGGTACCCTCCTTGATGAATGCGATCTTGTTCTTGCCGGTCTCTCCGTCCATGTAGAACAGGTGGGTGCCCGTGTTGAGCTTCATGCCCATGAAGTCGGTGTATTCGCCCTCGGTAAAGCGCATGGGAACCTGCTGCTGGCTGGCCAGGTGCTGCCGGATGATCGTGTATTGGCCGTCGGTAATGATGACTTTGGTATCTTTGGTGGGGTTCTCCACTTTGGGCATCCAAAGCTCGGTGCGGAAATAGTAGCCGTTCACGAAGTTGTTGTTCTCATCGAAATCGCCCGAGAAGAACTCCATCGATATGTCGTCGGCATGGGGGTAGAACCAGTTGCCGTAGTAGCGGCCCTGGGCGAGATCCAGCGTCACGTCCTGGGGTTCGGTAAAACGCTCCTGCGTGGCGGTGTGGGTCTCGGTAAACTGGATCGGACCCTTGTAGCGCGCCCGGAACGTTTCGCCGCTGAGCAGGCCGCAGTTGAGGTGGATGGTGTAGATGTTGCCCTCGCGGCTGACATCAATTTGTCCGGTAACGACCGGCAGCTGGTGCAGCTCGCCTCCCGAGCGGAGATACATTATCGTGGAGGTGCGGCAGAAGCACAGCTGCTCTGGGTGGTCGGCCGCCTGGTAGGTTGCCGACGGCAGCACGGCGTTCATCGGGTCTTTGTCGGGTGCGGCGTAGAAGTCCAGCTGGAACTGCAGCTCGTTTTCGTCGGCCGGGTAGCCGTCGGCTCCGGGAAGCGCATTGGCGATGAGGACGGTGTAGTTGCCAAGGGTCGATTCGTCGCTGGTGCTGTAGGTGGCATCCAGGAGGATGTCTGCCCGGATACCTTCGTAGTCGTCTTCTCCGCCTATGGGTTTTTCGTTGTCGTTGCTGCAGGCCGGAAGAGCGAACAGTGCGGCAGCCGAAAGGAGGAAGGCTCCCGCCTTCAGGAATTTTTCGAATTTCATCATGGTAATAAAAGAGTTTGTGTGTGGATTTAATTTTCAAGGTTCATGTTGCCGATCGCACCCGAGAAGGTACCGACGAATTTGCGGGCGCAGTCGTCGCTGGTCAGCTCCATCGCGAAGGTGTATTTGTCGCCCTCTTTGGTCACGACGACCGTGCCCGACGAGAACTTGTAGCCGCCGGTCATGTCGCCCGAGTTATAGACATCGATCGAGGAACCCGTCACTCCGAGCGTGCCCACGGAGGTCGTCTCCCCGACGGTGTAGGTGCCCTCGGGCAGCGACTCCGATGCGGGATCGGCGTAGAAGTCCAGGCGCATCTCGTGCTTCCAAGCCGGAGCGTCGTTCAGGGCGATGAGGTATTCGCCTGCGATCTGTCCGTTCTTCTGTGTGCGGCTGGCGGAGGTAAGTGCGAACGTGTAGTCGTTTTTGTTCTCGACGACCGTCATGCCGTCGATCTCGCCCTCGTACTCCCCGTTGAGTGCGCGGCCGTTGCTCAGCGTGACCTCCATCGAGATGCGGTAGGTGTTGCCCTCGGG